>JAGQIT010001310.1 GCA_020431135.1 Myxococcales bacterium
GCCCAGCTCTACCAGCTCCGCGGCCGCGTCGGCCGCTCGCGCCTGCGCGCCTACTGCTACCTGATGGTCAACGCCCTCGAGCGCCTGAGCCCCGACGCCCGCAAGCGCCTCGAGGCGATCCAGCGCCACGCCGAGCTCGGCTCCGGCTTCAACATCGCCAGCCACGACCTCGAGATCCGCGGCGCCGGCGAGCTCCTCGGCGGCAAGCAGAGCGGCCAGATCACGGCGATCGGCTTCGACGCCTACGCCCGCGTTCTCAGCGAGGCGGTCGCCGAGCTCAAGGGCGCGCCGATCTCCTACGACCACGATCCAGAGCTCGCCTTCGACCTCCCGGCCTTCCTCCCCGAGGCCTACATCCCCGACGTCGGCCAGCGCCTCGACTTCTACCGCCGCCTGTCGCTGGCCCGCGATCGCGATCAGATAGCCGACGTCCTCGCGGAGCTCGACGATCGCTTCGGCTCGCCGCCGCTCGAGGCGGAGCACCTCGGCATGATGATGACCTGCAAGGCCTACGGCCTGCGCCTGCGCGCCATGTCCCTCGAGCTGCGACAGAGCCGCTTCGCGATCCGCCTCGGCGACGACACGCCGCTGGATCCCGACGCCGTCCTCGCGCTCGCGCGGCGCTCGAAGGGGCAGATCAAGGTCCGCCCCGAGCGGATCCTCGTCAACGTCCGGCAGCCGACCGGGCCCGATCGGCGGGCCCAGCTCCACGACTGCGTCAAGGCGCTCGCCGACCTCGCCGGGACGCTCTGACCCGGCGCCTACCGCCCGCGCTTCGGCTCCGCGTCGACGCACTTCGGGGCGGGGCTCGGCGCGCGGTCGGGGC
Source organism: Myxococcales bacterium (assembly GCA_020431135.1). GTDB lineage: Bacteria > Myxococcota_A > Polyangia > Nannocystales > Nannocystaceae > JADJRG01. The sequence continues at coordinate 827 of JAGQIT010001310.1, forward strand.
TCTTCGCCCTGAGGACGGCCTCGGCGGCCTGCCAGCGGGCGTGGGCGTCGTCGCAGCGGCCCTGGAGGGCGAGGATGTCGGCGAGCCGGAGCTCGCTCTGGGCGGTCTCGGGGTGGTCGGCGCCGAGGATCGCCGAGCGCAGCGCGAGCCCCCGCTGGCAGCGCTCGGCGGCCTCGTCGAGCCTGCCGCGGGCCTCGCTCTCCGAGCACTGGATCATCGCGACGAGGGCGGCGTCCCGGCTCTCGGGCTCGAAGTGGCGGGCGGCCAGGGCGGCGCAGCGCTCGAGCTCGGGCGCCGCCTCGTCGACGCGGCCGGCGCTAATCAGGGTCGTGGCGAGGTTGCAGGTCGAGGGGAAGAGGTTGGCGTGGTCGCGGCCGTAGACCGCCTCGCGGATCGCCCGCTCGCGGCGGACGTGGCCGAGCGCGTCGTCGTAGCGCTTGAGGCTGAGCTCGCTGACGCTGATGTTCTGGAGGATGTTGGCGATCCGCGGGTGGGTCGCGCCGTGGAGGCGCTCGGCGTCGGCGAGCGCGCGGCCGAGGACGTCGAGGGCGCCCTCGTCGTCGCCGCGGACGGCGAGGATCGCCCCGTAGTTCGAGCGCACGTCGAGGGCCTCCGGGTGGTCGGGACCGAAGGCCGCGTCGGCCGCCTCGACGGCGGCGGCGGCCTCCGTAGCGGCGGCCTCGAAGTCGCCGAGGAAGAAGCGCATCGCCGCGAGGTTGCGGCGGTAGCGGGCCGCGAGGGCGTCGGCGCGCGGGAGCCCGCGGAGCAGCGCCGCGGCGATCGTCGCCCACAGCGTCGCCGCGTTCTCCTGACCAGCGCGGCCGGCGACGTAGATCATCTCGTTGGCGATCTCGGCGCGCAGGCGCCGGTGGTCGGCCTCCTCGGCGAGGCCGTAGGCGCGCAGCCCCGCCGCCTCGGCGTCGTCGAAGCGCTGGTGCTGGCGGAGGAGCGCGGCCTCGCGGAAGGTGGCCTCGGCGAGGACCGGGGCGTAGGCGGTGGCCTCGGCGTCGCGGAGAACGGCGGCGACCTGCTCGAGGCCGAGCTCGATCTGGCCGGCGCTCAGGCGGGCGTCGATCGCCGCGAGGCGCCGGCGCAGATCGTCGACGGCCCCGCGCTCGAGGGGATCGGCGGGCAGCGGCAGCTCGCTGCGCAGGAGGTCGGCGTCATCGCACTCGGCGAGCGGGCGGAGGCCGGCGACGAGGCGCTCCGTCGCGTCGATCACCGCGTCGTCGGCGGTCGCCAGGAGCTGGGCGCGGGCGTCGACGATCGTCCGCGCCTCGCGGAGGCAGCGGCGACGGAGCTGGGCGAGGCCCTCCGGATCGCCGTCGCGGGCGGCCTCGCAGGCGGCGCGGCTGGCCGCGCTCCAGGCCTCGGCGTAGGCGTCGAGGGCCGCGATCGCCCGGGCCCCGGCGGCCTCGGCGTAGACGAGGTCGGAGCGCGCGTAGGCGCCGCGGAGGGCGTCGCGGCGGCCGTCGTCCCAGACGCCGGCGAGCGCCGCGTCGACGTC
>JAGQIT010000121.1 GCA_020431135.1 Myxococcales bacterium
GGGCCAAGTGCGAGTTCGCCAACCCGGCCGGGTCGGTGAAGGACCGCGCGGCGCTCTTCATCGTCCGTGACGCGCTCGAGCGCGGGGCGATCCGCCCCGGCATGCGCCTCATCGACTCGACGAGCGGCAACACCGGCATCGCCTACGCGATGGTCGGCGCCGCCCTCGGCGTGCCCGTGACCCTGGTGATGCCGGAGAACGTCACCGTCCCGCGCAAGCAGGTGACCTCGGCCTACGGCGTCGAGATCATCTACTCGAGCCCGATGGAGGGCAGCGACGGGGCGATCGTCCTCGCGCGCGAGCTGGTCGACAAGCACCCCGATCGCTACTTCTACCCCGACCAGTACTCGAACCCGATGAACCCGGGGGCCCACTACGCGACGACGGCCCCGGAGATCTGGGAGCAGACCGAGGGTCGGATCACCCACTTCGTCACCGGCATAGGCACGAGCGGGACGGTCGTCGGCACCTCGCGGCGCCTGCACGAGCTCGACCCGGCGGTCCGCTGCGTCGCCATCCAGCCCGACGACTCGATGCACGGGCTCGAGGGGATGAAGCACCTGCCGAGCTCGCTGGTCCCGCAGATCTACGACGAGAGCGTGCTCGACGACACGATCTGGATGTCGACGGACGACGGCTGGGACATGTCCGAGCGGCTCGCCGAGGACGAGGGGCTCTTCGTCGGCCACTCGTCGGGGGCGAACGTCGCCGGCGCCCTGCAGATCGGCCGCGCCCTCGCCGAGAGGGGCGAGCGCGGGGTCGTCGTGACGATCCTCTGCGATCGCGGCGATCGCTACTTCGTCCCGCTGAAGTGGGAGAAGAACTATGTCTGGTAGGACAGGTCATGGCTGACGACGCGCCGATCTCGATCCCCGAGGCCGCCCTGCGCGACCTCTACGCCCACGCCCGCGCCGAGTTCCCGAACGAGTGCTGCGGCTACCTGTACGGCGACGGCCCGACCCTCGAGGTGCGGCGGTGCAAGAACCGGCAGGACCAGCTCCACGCGCTCGACCCGGAGGCCCACCCGCGGACGGCGGCGAACGCCTACAACATCGGCGGGCGCGAGCTCCTCGATCTGGTCCGCTCCTTCGAGGGCGAGCGGCCGGTGACGGTCATCTATCACTCGCATCCGCGGGTCGGCGCCTACTTCTCGGCGGAGGACGAGCGGGCGGCGATCGCCGCGGGCTACCCCGTCGACTACCTCGTCATCGACGCGCAGGAGGACGAGATCCGCGAGGCGGTGCTCTTCCGTCGGCGCGAGGGCGAGGCGCCGGAGGGGGAGGGCGCGTATGTCCGCGTCGCTAGCTTCGCCGGGGCGAAGGTCTAGTCGCGCGCGCGCCCTCGAAGCCACGGGGCTGCGCGCGGCCGCGGCGTCCTGCGCTTCGACGACTCATGCGACGCGTGCCGTCGGCTCGGGCGCTTGGCCCCCGCTGCGTGAGGACGTCGCTCCGCGAACTGGACGCTGGACGCGGATGTGAGCCCTACGACGTCCGGCTCGGCGGGCGCAGCGATGTGGAAAAAGTCACTTCTCGGCGGCCGCCCAGGGCGAGCGGACGTCGCCGCTGCGCAGGCGCTGGCAGAGAACGCGGTCGGCGGCGAGGAAGGCGGCGGCCGGCAGCTCGGCGGCGGCGGCCTCCTGGAGGCGGACCCCCTCCTCGGGGGTGAGGAGGCGCTCCCAGGGGCCGCGGGCGGAGAGGGCCCGGGCGTCGACGTGATAGAGGAGGAGAACGACCTCGGGTCCTGGCGGCGGGTAGTCGTGGTGGAGGACCTCGGCGATCGGGCCGACCCGGAGGGCGTCCGCGGCCGGCCCCCACTCCTCGATGAGCTCGCGGGCGAGGGCGGCGACCGGGGCCTCGCCGAGCTCGACCTTGCCGCCGGGGAACTCGAGCATCTCCGCGCCGTGGGCGGCCTGGGCCCCCCGTCGCTGGAAGAGGAGGCGGCCAGGGGCGAGCCAGACGAGGCCGGCGGCGACGAGGAGGCGGCGCGACGACATGCCCGAGGGATAGCAGCCCGTGGCAATTCTCGCGCGCGCTCTCGCGTGTCCGCGCCGTCGCTTCGAGAATGGTGAGAACCGCCGTTGGGGCGGCGTTTGGCGGCGCTTCGGCGGCTCGGGCGGCGGCGCCGGTGAGCCCACGAGAGCCGGCGCGAGTTTTGCCACGGCCGACCCCGCACGCTGGACGCTCGGAGATGCAAGCCCTATGCTCCGGCCCAGCCCATGCGCCTCTACGCCAACAAAGTCTCGACCATCCGCGACGCCATCGCCCGGACGTTGATCGCTCCGGACTGCCTCGAGGTGAGCGATCGCGAGGAGTTCAAGGCCGACGTCGAGTCCGTCCTCAAGGAGTACCGGCGAAAGGATCGCGAGCTCACCGAGCAGGCCAAGGACATCCTCGAGCACCGCGGGCTCCCGTACTCGGAGCTATTCCGCACCAAGCGTCAACTCGCTGACGCTGAGGACTTCGGCATCGGCGACGATAGCGTACAATGGATCACCAACCAGATGCTCGAGCTGTTCATGCAGTCGCAGCATGTCGACGAGATCTATGTCGATGACGCGACCCTACGCCGCAAGCTCCGCGACATCCTCCGCCGCCACATGCAGGCGGACGAGGACATCGATCGCGAGGTCCGGCGCCACCTCAAGCACCTCAACGACAACACCGAGGCGTTTGAGATCGAGTACCAGAAGCAGCTCGAGATGGTGAAACGCAAGCACGGGCTCGAGTAATGGCGCACATCCTGGTCTACGTCCAAAGGACCCCCCACGGCATCCACCCGGCGAGCAGCCTCGCGATCTGCCTCGCCCGTGACCTCGGCAGCGAGTTCGGGGCGACGGTCACGGCGATCTGCCGCGGGGACGCGGGCAAGGCCAACTACAAGGTGTGCCGCGCGGCCGGCCGCTTCGGCGCCGACAACCTCCTCTTCGCCGGCGACAGCGGCTTCTCGACGCTGCAAGAGCGCCTCAACCCCGGCCTCGTCCTCGTCCCGTGGACGGCGGAGGGCATCGCGATCAGCGAGGGGATCACCGGCGGCCCGGCGACGCCGCACTGGCTGCACGAGCCGCAGCCGGAGTGGAGCAGCGAGGAGCTGGTCTCGGGGATCATCGCCGGCGCGCTCCCCTGGTACGACCTGCCGACGGTGCTCGACGCGGACATCGAGAGCGACTCCAGCGACGTCGAGCTCCCCGCGTGGGCGCAGACCGTCGATCCCGTCGATCCGGGGCCGCTCCTCTACATCGCGCCGGAGGATCTCGATCCGCTGACGCAGTCGAACCTCGCCAGCCTCGGCGCGAGCCCGCTCGACGCGGGCGAGCTGCGCAACCTCGAGGCGGGGACTGTGCTGTGGCTGACGACCGCCGCGGACGCTCCGCCGCCGAGCGCCGGGGAGCGCTCCCCTTCGGTCCGCCTCCTCCTCTTCCCCGGGGTGTCGCCGCGCTTCCACCCCAATTGGTCGATGGCCGACTGGGTCCTCCCGGGGATCTGGCCCGAGGCGACCAAGCAACTTCACAGCGAGATGTGGAAGCTGACGC
>JAGQIT010000015.1:0-12430 GCA_020431135.1 Myxococcales bacterium
GGCGACGGCGCGGCTCCGGCCGACGCGGCGCAGAGCGACGCGAGCGAAGCGAGCGACAAGGCGCCGGCTCCCGCCGCACCCGCGGCGCCGGTGACGACGAAGAACGCGTGCAGCGAGGCGGCCCTCTCCCTCTCGGCCGACGAGGTCATCGCCGTCGTCGGCGGCGAGCCGCTCAAGGCCTCGGAGCTCGGCGACGACCTCGCCCAGGCCGAGCGCGACGCGCTGCGCGACTACTGCACGAGCGTCGCCCAGCTCCGCCGGCAGGCGGTCGATCGCGCGGTCGAGGCCCACGTCCTCAAGAAGGCGGCCGCCGAGGCCGGCCAGGAGCTCGAGCCGTGGCTGCGCAGCAAGGTCGAGGCCGCGTCGACCGAGCCCAACGACGACGACGCCCTCGCCTACTACGACAAGCACAAGAGCCCGAGCGCGCCGCCCTTCGAGATGGTCAAGGACCAGGTCAAGGCGGCGATGGTCGACGAGCGCACCGGCGAGATCCTCGACAAGCTCGTCGGCGAGCTCAAGAGCGCGGCCAAGGTCGAGGTCACGCTCCCCGACATCCGCCCGCCGGCGCTCGACCTCGCGAGCACGACCGCCAACCCGTCGACCGGCGACCTCGCCGGCGTCGTCGAGGTCGTCGAGTTCTCCGACTTCGAGTGCCCCTACTGCTCGCGCGCCGCCGACACCCTGCGCGGCCTCAAGGAGCGCTACCCCGAGAAGGTCCGCTTCACCTTCCGCCACTTCCCGCTGAGCTTCCACCCGAACGCCCGGCCGGCGGCCGAGCACGCCCAGTGCGCCCACGAGCAGGGCCGCTTCTGGCAGTTCCACGACCTGGTCTTCGCCAACCAGCGCGAGCTCGCTACCGACAAGCTCCGCGAGTACGCGGCCGAGGCCGGCCTCAACGCGAACGAGCTCAGCGAGTGCCTCGCCTCCGGCCGCGCCGGCGACCAGGTCACCGCGGACCTCGCCAAGGGCCAGGAGGTCGGCGTCGGCGGGACCCCGAGCTTCTACATCAACGGCCGCGCCTTCGCCGGCAACCCGACCGTCGAGGGCCTCGCCGCGGCGATCGACGCCGAGCTGGCCGCGGCCGGCTCGTAGCCGCGTCGACGAGGTCACGGGGTCCGGACAGACCGGGTCCGAACTCCGACATCCGCGGCCGCTCCTCGCTCGGGTTCACGCGACGTCGACGCGGGTGTCGCCGACAGGTCATCCGCGACCGCGCCGCGACTGCTAGAGTCCGCGGCGATGTCCGGGCCCCACACCTTCCGCTCCGACAACAACGCCGGCCTGTGCCCCGAGGCCCTCGACGCGCTCGGCGTCGCCGCCCGCGGGCACTGCGTCGGCTACGGCGATGACGCCGCGACCGAGGCGGCCGAGGCCGCGCTGCGCGGGCTCTTCGGCGACGACACCGCCGTCTTCTTCGTCGCCACCGGGACCGCCGCCAACACCCTCGCCGTCGCCGCCCTCACGGAGCCCTGGCAGCGCGTCCTCTGCCACAGCCACGCCCACTGGAACGACGACGAGTCGACCGCCCCCGAGCGGATCACGATGTGCAGGACGACCGCGATCGAGCCGGCGCCGGGCGGCGACCCGACGCGCCTCGTCCCCGCGGATCTCGAGCGGGCGCTCGCCGGCGGCCGCGGGGACGTCCACCAGCCCGCGCCCGGCGTTCTCACCCTCTCGAATCCGACCGAGCTCGGCACCCTCTACAGCCCCGAGGCCCTCGCCGAGCTCTGCGCCCACGCCCACGCCCGCGGCTACGCTGTCCACGTCGACGGCGCCCGCTTCGCCAACGCCGTAGCCGCGTTGATGGCCGCGCGCGCGCTCGATCCGGCGACCGCCTGCCGGGCCCTCAGCGTCGACGCCGGCGTCGACGCGCTCTCCTTCGGCGGGACCAAGAACGGCCTCGCGCTCGGCGAGGCCGTGCTCTTCTTCGGCGCCGCGGCGCGCCCGCGGAGCGCCCGCGCCGTCGCCCGCTTCCCCTTCCTGCGCAAGTCGACCGGGCACCTCCTGAGCAAGCACCGCTTCGTCAGCGCCCAGTTCACCTGGACCCTCGCCGGCGACGGCTCGGCGATCGCCCCCGGCGCCTGGCTGCGCCACGCCGCCCACGCCAACACCATGGCCGCGCGCCTCGCCGCCGGCCTCCGCGACCGCGGCCTCGCGCCGGCCTTCCCGACCGAGGCCAACGGCGTCTTCGTCCGCCTCCCCGCGGCGATCGACCGCGGCCTTCAGGCCCGCGGCCACGGCTACTACCCCTTCGCCTCGCCGGTCGGCGAGGTCAGCCGCCTGATGTGCTCCTTCGACACCCCGGCGAGCGCCGTCGACGGCCTCCTCGCCGACATCGGCGCGCTCCGGGCCGCCGGCTAGACGGGACATCTCCTGGCGGCGCGCCGCCGACTCGCTCGGCGATCGCTCCCCGGCGACCACCAAGCCCCGGAGCGCACAGGCGGCTCCGATTCACGACTCACGGCCGATCTCATCCCGCGAAGCCCTGCGCGTGGACGCGATCCCTCACGCCGCGGCCACCGGCGCAGGACAGCGCCGGGGCGCCGCTGCGATCGCGGTCATCCTGGGCGCCAGAGCGCCGCCCAGGTCCGCACAAACAGCCGTCCTTGAGGCCCTACCGCGGACTCGGCGTGATCCCCGACCACACGGGACGGGGGCTCGCCACAGGCTCAGCTGCCGCCCCGAGGCGCGGCTCCGCGCGAGCCGGGTAGCCCGCCCCCAGATGTCGCGAAAACGCGCGTAATTTCAAAGGCTTCGCTGGTTCTAGGAGCCGGTACATTGTCGGCACGGATGGTTCGACGAGGTGTGATTCGGCTGCGACCGCTGCTTCGCCGAAGCGCTCCAGCGCTTGCGCTCGTCAGCCTGCTCGCTGGCTGTCCGCCGCGCGAGGAGACTGTCAGACCGACCGACGACGGCGCGACGGCCCCACCCCCTGAGCGCGTCGATCCCTCGAGCTGGGTGCCGCCGCCCTCAGTCGGGGCGCCGAGCGCGACCGGCGACGCCTCAAGCGGCGACACCCCGACGCTCACCTGGAAGCAGCAGATGGCGGTCGACATCGACTCGTTCAAGCGGGACGACGCGCTCCGCTACATGAAGGTGCGGACCGCCGTCCCCGACGAGGACAACCCCGAGGACCCCGAGTTCATCGCCCTCCTCAGCGGCGACCCGCGCTCGGCGGGGGTGATCATCCAGCGCCTCCTCTCCGCCTCCGAGCCCCCGGAGCTCCGGGCGATCCTCGCGTCGCAGCTCCCGTACACGCGCGGGCACTGGCAGGAGGGCGCCGCCGTCCTTATCCGCCTCGACCCCGACCCCGCGGTCCGCAAGGCGCTGGTCGAGATCATGCGCTACAGCGAGCCGCCGCACGCCCTCGTCGGCCTGCAAAACGCCCTCGAGGACGAGGACCCGGCGGTGCGCTCGGCGGCGGCGCGGACCGCTGGCTTCCTCCCGGCCGCGTCGCTCCTCGAGGCCGACCTGCTCCAGGTGCTCCAGGGCGACAGCGACTGGGAGACCCGGGCGGCCGTCGCCCAGAGCCTCGGCGCCCTCAAGATCGAGTCGGCGTTCCCTGGCCTCGTCACGGCGCTCGGGGACCGCGACCGCCGCGTCCGCCTCGCCGCCCTCCTCGCCCTCGAGCGCATCGACGTCGCCGCCGCCGCCGAGCTGGACGAGGTCAAGAGCCTCTCCCGCACCACGGGTTCGCTAGCGACGACGGCCCGACGGATCCTCAAGCGCGGCCGCGCCGGCGGCGAGAACTGAACATCCGTAGGGTGCCGACGCGCGGATGACCGCTTCATGGGCGATCCGCGGCGGCGGAGGTATAACCCCGCCCACGCCGATGGCCAGCTCACGCCCCAACGTCCCCAGCGTCGATGACCTCGGGCCGCGCTTCGCCGCCTTCGCCAAGCGCCTCGAGCGACCGCTGATCTTCTTCGACACCGAGACCACGGGCACCGATCCGTCGAGCGATCGGATCGTCGAGATCTCCCTCGTCCGGGTGATGCCCGCCCCCGACGGCGTCGAGGCGCCGCGGACCTGGCGGATCGATCCTGGCGTCCGGATCCCGATCGAGGCGACCGAGATCCACGGGATCACCAACGACGACGTCGACGGCCTCACGCGCTTCGCCGACATCGCCGACGAGCTCCTCCAGCTCTTCGCCGGGGCCGACCTCGCCGGCTTCAACGTCGGTCGCTTCGACATCCGCGTGCTCCAGGCCGAGCTCGTGCGCATCGGCAAGTCGCTCGACCTGTCGCAGACCCGAGTGATCGACGCCCAGGTGATCTTCCACCAGAAGGAGCCGCGCAACCTCGGGGCGGCGCTGCGCTTCTACTGCGACCGCGAGCTCGAGGGGGCCCACGGCGCCGAGGCCGACACCGTCGCCACCCTCGAGGTCTTCGCCGGCCAGCTCGAGCGCTACTCGGATCTCGACCTCGACGTCGGGGCGCTCCACGCGGTCTCCAACGCGATCAGCACCGGCTACGTCGACCTCGGCCGGCGCTTCGCCTGGCGGGACAACGAGCCGGTCTTCAACTTCGGCAAGCACCGCGGCAAGAGCCTGCGCTGGGCGGCCAGCGATCCGGTCGAGCGCGGCTACCTGCGCTCGCTCCTCAACTCGAACGTCGACGAGGACGCCAAGCTGATCGTCCGCGAGGCGCTCGAGGGCCGGATCCGCAGCCGCAAGCCCCGCTGAGCCCCGCCGCCGCGCGGCAACGACACCTCTGAGCGTCACAGCGGACGACCCGGTCCGGGCTGCGCGAGGTGCCGAGCCCGCGCGACCCGCGAGCGCTGGGGACACGGCGCCGCGGCCGGCTACTCCGCGCGCCCGCCGACGTAGCGCTGCGACGGCGCCTCGAGGATCACCGTCGTGTTCGGCGGCACCGAGTGGGTGAGCCAGACGTTGCCGCCGATCGTCGAGCCCTGGCCGATCACTGTGTCGCCGCCGAGGATCGTCGCTCCCGCGTAGACCGTGACGTCGTCCTCGATCGTCGGGTGGCGCTGGCAGCCGCCGCGGGCCCGGCGGTCGACCGAGAGGGCGCCGAGGGTGACGCCCTGGTAGAGCTTGACGCGGTCGCCGATCCGAGACGTCTCGCCGATGACGACGCCGGTCCCGTGGTCGATGAAGAAGGAGTGGCCGATCGTCGCCCCGGGGTGGATGTCGATGCCGGTGCGGCTGTGGACGATCTCCGTCATCAGGCGCGGCACGAGCGGGACCTTGCGGACGTGGAGGTGGTGGGCGATCCGATAGAACGTGATCGCCGAGACCCCCGGGTAGCTCATGATGATCTCGGCGCTCGAGCAGGCCGCCGGGTCGCCGGTGAGGGCCGCCTGGACGTCGGTGTGGATCACCTCGCGGATCTCGGGCACCGCCTGGAGGAGCTGGAACGCCTGCTCGTGGGCCTGCTGCTCGAGGACCGCCCGCGGCCGCGACGTCGGCGGTCGCTCGCCGCACTCGACGGCCAGCGCCCGGGCGATGACGTTCTCGAGGTTGCGGAGGATCCGGGCGCAGCGCTCGCCGACGAAGTAGCGCGACGTCAGCTCGTCGAGCAGGTCGCCGCGGAAGTAGCCAGGGAAGATGATCGAGACCAGGTCGTCGGCGAGGTCAGCGACCTCGGCCCGCGTCGGCAGGTTGCTGCCGTCGAGGTGATTGATGTTCCCGAACTCGCGGTAGGACTCGAGGATCTCCTCGACGACCCGCGCGAGGCGACGTTCGTGGTCGTTCACGGCCGAAAGGTACGGCACGACGGCAGAGGACGCCCACGCGGCCCCCGAGCCGCCCCGTGCCAACCCTCACGGACGCGGGTTTTTAGGGGCCTCTGCGGCTTCACGCTAGGCTCGCCGCGCGTGTTGACGCCCCTGCATATCCTCGTCCAGCAGCTCCTCCTCGGCCGCACTGAGGACCTCTCGGCGCCGCAGCTCGCGGCGTTCGTCGACGGCTGGAGCAGCCTCCTGGATCTCCTCGAGCGGACCGAAGTCTGCCTCCCCGACGGATCCCCTGAGCTTCGCGAGGGCCTTTTCGCGCTCGTTCAGCGGATTCGTCGGGCCCAGGAGGAGATCCTCGATGATTCGCAGGGGTGAGCTTGCTGTCGTATCCATGGTGGATTCACCATGAGCCCGCTGAGCGCAGCTGCTCGCGGATCGCGCGGGGCCGACACGCAAGGAAAGTATTTATAGAAATAGGTGCTTTGTAACCTTCTCTCTCCCGAGGATCGTTCCCGACCCTGATCGATCGAGCGACGAGAGAGTAAGGCTCACATTCCACACCTTCGGCGAAAAGCCGATCGGTGCGCGGAAGCGAGCGAGGTGCGCGAATCGCCCATCCGCGAATTCGGGCTCTCTCAGGGGTGGACGTTCTCGCACGCAGCTCACGCCCATAAAGCAACATAGATAATTTAAGCATCATAACGAGCTGCGCGTTTCGCTCTCTTGCAGCGTCGCGATCACCGCACCTCCGACCCGCGAGCAGGGTGCGGGAATCACACATCGAGCGCTTTCGCACGCCCGAACGAGATCACTTCCGCGATCGGGAGATCTCACATGGGGCGATCTCCCCCTACCCGCGCCCCGCCTGAGATCGCCCCGCGACGATCGCCTCCGCTCGTCGGCGCGCGCCGACGCGCAACTCGGCGCGACGGCACGCAGCTCAGCGCGCGTAGAGGAACTTCCGAGCGCACGACCGATCATCGCCTGGATCTCCTCGAGCGCCGATGGAGGTGTCGGCCCAAACACCCAACCCCGGGCCGGGGCGCGCCATCGATCCCCGACAGAGGCGCCCTCACGTGCGTCGAGGAGCTCGCACCCGACCCGCCGAAGGAGACCTGCCCGCTCGGCCATGCGTCCCGAAGGCCAGGTCGACAATCAGACTCAAGGGTAGGGGAGTGCACGAATACGTCGTGTATCAAACACGCGAAATCGCCCTGGTGCGCGCGATCATGGGCACCGGGACGATTCTAGGGGCGTGACTTCGCGCGCCCCCTCAACGTCTTGTGCGCGATCAGGCGCACAAAAAAAGCGAACGCGCGCGATGGCGAACCATCGCGCGCGATCGCGTCGTCTTCAGTTGTTCGCTACTCGGCCGGGGCCGCGACCACGGTGTGGGTCGGGACCGCCTGGACGGTGTTCTCGACCGCCTGGACGGGCTTCTTGCTCCGCGGCCAGTCGATCTTGTGCTTGATGATGCGACGCTTGAGCGCGTGCCGGGTGATCCCGAGCAGGTTGGCAGCTTCGACGATGCTGCCAGCCGCAGTGAGGGCCTGGTCACAGAGCAGGCGTTCGGCGTCGGCGAGGTTGAGGCTTTCGAGGTAGAGGCGCATGCGGGCAGTCTAGACACAGGATCCGGAGCGACGGAAGACGAAATCGTATTGGCGCTTTACAAAAAATCGAGCGTGTAACCACCGATCACCAATGCCTTGAAAGTTAGTTTCGTTAGTCTAAATCACCCCTGCCACCTTGAGAGATTCATTACATGAGACCTACAGGTGTGATCGAGTACGCCTTTTGCTTCCCAAGGCCGATCTTTTGAGGGATAAGCGGTGACCCTCCACGACCTAGAAACATGGCAAATCCACCATGGGGCAAGGAGGGCTCAATGGCCGGCGCAAGCAGCGTCGCAGCCATGACGCGCTAAGATAGGCGGCCCGCGTGTCCTCATCGTCCCGCAAACCATCGATCCACATTCTGATCGTTGTGGACGAGCCCGCTCTTCAGGCGGCGATCGACGGTCGCCTGACCCAGGAGGGCCACCGTGCAGCGCCGGCGAGCAACGTGCGCCAAGCGATCGAGCGCCTGCGCCGTGAGCCCTTTGACATCGTGATCTGCGATCTCCACGCGGCCCCCGGCGACGGCGCGGAGCTCCTGCAGTGGCTCGGCTCCTACTACCCGTCGATCCCGGTCATCGTCCTCATCGAGGGCCTCGGCGCCAAGGCGAAGCCCGACAGCGGCGGCTCGGTGCGGATCGTCGAGAAGCCCGTCGACCTCGACATCCTCATCGAGAAGATCGAGAGCATCGGCCGGCGCGAGGGCTTCTTCAGCAACGCCATCGAGATCGAGTTCTTCGACTACGTCCAGATGATGGCGATCACCGGGCGCGACAAGCACATCCTGGTGACAACCCGCCTCGGCACCGGCTCGATCTGGTTCGAGCACGGCGACATCTCGCACGCCCAGTTCCTCAGCTTCCGCGGCGAGGACGCGTTCTACAGGATCCTCACCGTCGGCCAGGGCGTCTTCCGCGAGACCCTCTTCCGGCCGCCGCCGACGCGCACGGTCATGCGCTCGAGCACCCACCTCCTGATGGAGGCGGCGCGGCTCCAGGACGAGGGGCTGTTCAACCTAGAGGAGGTCGAGGCCGCGGCCGCTGAGCTCGCCGCGTCGAAGCCGGAGCCCAAGCGGGCGCCGATGCCCAAGCCGAAGGCGGAGCAGCCGAGCTCTCCGAGCGTCCCGACCGAAGAGGAGTGGGCGGCGACCGCCGCCGAAGTCGCGGCCGAGGCGATGGAGCGCCTCGACGACTTCACGATGCCCACCGACGACGACGAGGAGGATCCGCTCGACCTCCTCGAGGCGGAGGAGCTCGAGCCGGAGCCGGAGGCGCCGAAGCGGGCGCCGATGCCCAAGCCGAAGCCGTCGTCCGATGTCCCGCGCCCGCGCCGCGCCGAGCAGAGCGACGGCGTCCCGGTGATGCGGCGCAAGGTCCAGACCCTCGAGCGGGTGATCAGCCGGCCGCACACGCAGCCGCAGATGCCCGTGCAGCCGGCCGCCATGCCGCCGCCGCGGCGCAGCGAGCCGCCGCCGCCGAAGCCGAAGTCGCAGCCGACGAAGAAGGCCAACGACCTCTTCGACGACCCCGAGACCCGCGAGGCGCTGCTCGGCCAGTTCTGGCAGTACGAGGGCGTCGACGGCGTGGCGATCATCTCGAGCACCGGCAAGGTGATGGCCGAGGACATGCGCAACAACAGCACGGCGGTCACGCTCGCCGGCTTCTTCATGCGCGGCGCGGCCCGGATGGCGCGGATGCTCGGCTACAACGTCTTCGACGGCGTCATCGCCCGGTCGAAGAACGGCCAGCAGATCATCATGATCGGCATGGGCGCGACCTCGGCGGTGCTCTCGGTCGACCAGGAGCACGACCCCGACGTGATCCGCGATGACATCATGGGAGTTGAGGGCGACCGATGAACGCCGACGCTGAACGTCAGCTCGACAACTTCCTCAAGGAGATCGCGTCGATCCCCGGGGTCCGCGGCTCGCTGATCACCACCGGCGACGGCGCCCTCTTCGCCGGCGACGGGATCTTCAACGACAACATCGCCTCCGACCTCGCGCGCACGGTCCGGCGCATGGTCGTCGCCTCGGCGACGGTCGGCGCCCCGCTGGCCGAGCTCCTGATCAACTTCGGCCGCGCGCGCATGATGATCATGCCGCTGCGCGAGGAGGCCAACCTGGCGATCCTCCTCGAGCGCGACAACGTCACCTCGACGGTGCGCTCGGTGGTCAAGCTCCAGGTCGCGTCGCTGAAGGCGGTCCTGCGCTCGGCGTCGCCCGACGCGGCTGAGAGCGGCGTCCTCCAGCAGGTCAGCCAGAGCGAGCCCGAGGACGAGGTCGATCGCCTGATGCTCGGCGAGCTCGGCCCGGTTCTCCGCGACGTCCAGGCCTGCTTCACCGGCTACGTCGAGCGCCTCGGCAAGAGCCAGGCCGACGCCGCGACGATGATGCGCGAGCAGATGCGCGAGTGGCTGCTCTGCTGCAACCCGTCGCCCTACACCTTCCCGCTGCTGATCGACGGCCTCGCCCAGCTCCTCGGCGACAACCTCGATCGCCGGACGGCCTTTATGACCGACGTCCAGCAGGCGATGCGCAAGTCGAAGATCTGGAGCGGCAAGGGCCGCTGAGCGCCGCTTGGCGCGTCGCCGCCGCGCGCGGCGATCGTCGATCGCTACGGACGATCTCGGCGAGCCGCCGCAAGTTTTCGCGGCGTCGTCCGAGCGCGGCGAGAACACGAGCGCGAGCGGAGTTTTGGCCGCGGGCTGCTAGAGTCTCGCCCGGTGCTCCGGTTCTTCGCAGGAAGCCTCGGCGCGGGCCTCGTCGCCGGCGCGCTCGCGTTCTCGCCGGCGGCGCGCGCCGACGGTCCGCGCGTTGCCTCTGCGCGCTCTGACGCCGACGCCCCCGTCGCGGCCGACGGCGAGTGCGACGCGCAGCCGTCGCGCCGCTGCCTCGAGACCCCGCCTGGAGAGCTCCTGCCGCCCCCGGAGCCCGCGGGCGAGGAGGGCGAGGCGCCGCCTCCCGAGGCCGACCGCGCCAACTACCGCGTGGTCAAGGACGACCTCACCGGCGAGAAGCGCTACGTCTTCCGCAAGCACCGCTTCGTCGGCCTCCCGCAGGTCCTCCAGTCGCCGGCCTTCGGGACGATCTTCGGCCTGCGCGCGCGCTACGTGAACCGGGTCCCGGGGTCGAAGTTCGACCGCATCCAGCTCGACCTCGCGGCGCGCATCTCGACCCGGCGGATCCAAGACCACGACCTCCGCCTCCAGCTCCGCGACCTCCTCGGCCGCGACGAGGTGATCGTCGTCATCGGCGCGATCGACATCGATCCGGCCTTCCCCTACATCGGCGTCGCCAACAACGAGCGGATCACGGGCGTCGACTTCCGCGACCGCTACTACGCGACCTTCCTGCGGACCTACGCCGGCTCGGCCGTCTACGCCGAGCCGATCTGGCAGCTCGACGCGACGCCGCACCGCCCGCGCGGCGTCCTCCGCTGGTTCGCGGGGGCGACCTTCGCGGTCGACCGCTTCGAGGCCTACGAGAACAGCCTCTTCGCCGAGGAGCGCCCGGAGGAGATCGGCAGGCAGCGCCGCGGCTACTACGTCGGCGGCGTCCAGTGGGACCGCCGCGACAACGAGTGGAACCCGTCCACCGGCGCCCTCCATGAGACCTCCTTCACGCTCGCCGGGCCGTGGGCGGGGGGCTCGCGCTCGTGGGCGCGCTACAGCCTGATCGCCCGCTGGTACCGCACCCTCGGCACCGAGAAGCTGATCTTCGCCCAGGCGGCGATCTTCGACGCGCTCATCGGCATCCCGCCGCTCATCCCCTTGGGACAGGTCGGCGGCCTCGAGCCGATCGAGGGCCTCGGCGATCGCTTCATCGGCCGCGGCTTCTACCGCCGCCGCTTCATCGGCGACACCAAGAGCGCGGTGTTGACCGAGCTCCGCTACACGCCGGTCGAGTTCAAGCTCCTGCGCTGGTCGGTCGGCCTCGGCGTCCGCGCCTTCGTCGACGTTCTCAAGGTCTTCAAGACCAACGAGGCGATCCACGAGAACTTCCACCCGAGCGGCGGCGGCGGCCTCTTCATCCTATGGGACAGGTTCTTCGTCCTGCGCATGGACTTCGGCTACTCGGCCGAGGGCGCCGGGCTCTACCTCGCCGGCGGGCACCCCTTCTGACTTGTCGCCGGGCCTGCGCGGTGATATCCAGAAGACGTCGCCGGCCCGAGAGGGCTGGCGATTTCTTTTGTCCCGGCGTCGGCGAGCTCCGCCAGCGCCCCTCACCCACAAGGCGTCGGCTCCCTGAGCCCGCGCCTTTTTCGTGGCCGGCGCTCCGTATGCGTCCACGCGTCCACGCGTCGCCGTCCGGAGCGCTCCGGCGCGGCGGCGCGGCGCCTCGGCGCGCCCGCGGTCGACGGCCCCAGACGAGACGAGAACGACATGACCGCAGCGGACACAGCAAGCATGAAGGACCCGACGAAGACCCCAGGGGCTCGCGCAGACGTGGCCGAGATCTGGCACGAGCGCGAGGGGACGCGCCTCTTCGCCGTCGTGAGGGGAGAGGCCGAGGCGCGGCCCCTGGTGTTCATCCACGGCGGCCTCGCCGATCACCGCGCCGCCGCGCTCTACGTCGGCGGGCTAGAGGATCGCTACCGCGTCATCACCCCGGACCTCCGCGGCAGCGGCCGCTCGATCTTCCGCGAAGCGCTCACCTGGGACGCGCTCGCCGACGACGTCGCCGGGCTCCTCGATCACCTCGGCGTCGAGCGGGCGCTGGTCGCCGGGGTCTCCTTCGGCAGCGGCGTCGCCCTCCGCTTCGCGCTCCGTCACCCGCGGCGCCTCGCCGGCCTCGCGCTGCTCTCCCCGCTCTTCGCCGGTGCGGAGCGCGGGCTGGCGCCGGCGCCCCGCGAGGCCATGCTGCGGATGGCTGACTTCGGCGAGCGCGCGCTGCGGGAGGGGATCGCCGCCCTCACGCCGCTCTTCGCCGAGCTCCCGCCGCCGATCCGCGCCCGCGCCCTGGCGATGGTCGCGTCCTTCGACCCCGGGAGCGTCGCGGCGACGACCCGCTTCCTCGCAAGCGAGGCCCAGCCGCTCGCCTCGCTGGATGAGCTAGCGACGATCACCGCGCCGACGCTCGTCGTCCCGGGGGACGATCCCTCGCACCCCGCCGAGGTCGC
>JAGQIT010000015.1:12539-15916 GCA_020431135.1 Myxococcales bacterium
CTGAGCTGGAATTGCGAAGGGAGAGGATCGCCGCGGCGATCCTCTCCCTGTAGTTGAGCTCGTGATCGGCGAGCGGACTAGAAGGTCACGCCGCCGCCCGCGAGAACATCGAAGCGGGCGTTGTAGTAGGTCGGGCAGACCACGGCGCCGCAGTAGTATTGGCCCGGGCCGAGGTGGAGGTCGGCGCTCGGGAACTGCAGCCAGACCATCCACCGCTGGGCGATCATCAGCTTGGCGGTGACGCCGAATTGCAGGGTCGCGGCGTGGTAGTTCGGCCGGCCGTAGGCGCCGAAGTACGTGTTGTAGAAGTAGTAGTTCCAGTGGCTGAGGTGGTAGCCGACGCCGACGAAGGGCGAGATCAGCAGCGCCAACGGCTTGTAGACCTGGATGTCCCAGAAGAAGCGGGGCAGCAGGTTGAGGCCGAAGTAGTAGGGGGCGAAGCCCTGCTGGGCGACGAAGCTGAGGCCGGGGCCGTGCCACTTGCCGGTGAAGTGGAAGGCGAACTCCTGGTGGAGCTTGAAGGAGCCGCCGTAGCCGCCGGAGTAGCCGCAGTAGCCGCGGGCGCAGTCGTAGCCGTACCAGTAGCGGCCGCCGACGCGCGACGACGGGCCGAAGCCGAAGAGGAACTGCATCGTCTGCGAGTTCTCGGGCGGCGGTCGGAGGGCCTGCGGGATGTCGGCCTTCGCCTCCTGGGCGCCGGTCAGGCCGCCACCGACGACGACGGCGGCGCCGAGCGCGAGGTTGCGGACGAGGCCGCGGAGGCGACGGCGACGGCGACGGCGGGAGGGGGCGTGCTCTTGGGTGTTGCTCATGCTTTGGCTCCTCGGGGCACTGACGGACGGGGTCGTGCTGGTCGCCCCCGTAGTTTAGTGCACATCGCTGACGTTCACTCTGACGGAGAAGTTGTCGCTGATTCCAATTCGTTACAACAGCGCGTGCGATGGGTCGCACCGCTGTGGTTTCGAGTCCCCAAACGGGCGCGCCAGCCCCCATCCTCGCGGGACTCGGCGCAGCCTGGAGACCTCACGGAACGTCGGTTGCGGTCCTGGGCGGCCGGCGTGGAGGTCCGCGGCGCGCTGAGGGGTGCGTGAGGCCCGCGGCGCGCCTGAGCAAATCTAGGGCAGGCGCGCCGTCGCTGCGAGCTCGGGCCGTGCTGAGACGCCGCCGAGGGAGGGGACGCGCGCTCATCGCTCATCGCTCCACGCCGCGAAGGTGAGGGACAGAGGCCGCGTCCCGGCGCCGCGCGAATCGCTCGCGCGCGAACAACCGACGTTCCCTCCCTCGCCTTCCCGGCGCCGGAGAACAGAGCGGCCGCGACGACGAGCGCCGCGGCCTCTCCTCCTCCCTGCTCGTACGCCTGCTCAGCGCCTCAGTGGGCCGACTTCTTGCGCGGGTTCATGATGTGCACGGCCTCGCCGATCGAGTGCTTGGCCGCCTCCATGATCGCCTCGCCGAGGGTCGGGTGCGGGTGGACGGTCAGGCTGATGTCCTCGGCGAACGCCCCCATCTCGATCGCCAGGGCGCCCTCGGAGATGAGGTCGCTGGCCTCGGGACCGACGATGTGGATCCCGAGCACGCGGGCGTCCTTGGCGTCGGTGATCACCTTGACGAAGCCGTTGGTCTCGTCGATCGCCATCGCCCGGCCGCTGACGGCGAAGGGCATCTTGCCGATCGAGACCTCGTGCCCGGCCTCCGCGGCCTCCTCGGCGGTCATGCCGACGGCGGCGACCTCAGGCTCGGTGAAGACGATGTTGGGGATGCAGCGGGCGTCGTCGACGGTCTTTTTTCCGGAGATCACCTCGGCGACGACCTCGCCCTCGTGCGACGCCTTGTGGGCGAGCATCGGCTGGCCGACGACGTCGCCGACGGCGTAGATCCCGGGGACGTTGGTCTGCTTGCGCGCGTCGACGGGGATGAAGCCGCGCGGGCCGACCTTGACCCCGCTCTTCTCGATGTTGAGCCCCTGGGTGACCGGGCGGCGACCGACGGCGACGAGAACGACGTCGGTCTCGAACTCCTTGATCTCGTCGCCGATCTTCGCCTTGACGACGAGCGAGCCGCCCTTCTCCTCCCAGCCGCTGGCCATCGCCCCGGTGTGGATCTCGCCGCCGTCCTTCTTGATCTGGCGGGCGACGATCTTCGCGCACTCGGCGTCGACGCCGTTCAGGATCCGGTCGAGGCCCTCGAGGACGACGAGCTCGGTGCCGGCGCGCTGGAAGGTCTGGCCGAGCTCGAGGCCGATGATCCCGCCGCCGATGCAGAGCATGCGCTTCGGGACATAGTCGAGCTCGAGCGCGCCGGTGCTGTCGACGATCCTCTTCTGGTCGACCTTGAAGCCGGGGATCTCGATCGGCACCGAGCCGGTGGCGATGACGATGTGGTCGGCCTCGACGATGTCGTCCTCCTGATCGCCGTCGTACTTGAGCCGGACCTTGCGCGGGCTCATGAACTCGGCGGTCGCCTTGACGTAGGTCGCGCCGTTGCCCTTGATCAGCCCCTTCACGCCGGAGGTGAGCTTCTTGACGATGCCCGCCTTCCACTGCTGCATCTGCTTCATGTCGACGGCGGCGCCCTTGAAGGTGACGCCCATCGACGCGCTGTGCTGCGCCTTGTGGTAGAGCTTCGTCGCCGAGATCAGCGCCTTCGACGGGATGCAGCCCCAGTTGAGGCAGACGCCGCCGGGCTCGGCCTTCTCGACGATCATCGTGTCGACGCCGAGCTGGGCGAGGCGGATCGCGCAGGGGTAGCCGCCGGTGCCGGCGCCGATGACGAGGGCCTGTTTCTTGATCGTGGCCATGATGGTTCTCCGTGCTGTTGCGCGTGGGCTGGATTGGATCGATCAGCTCGATCAGATCCCCGCGAGGAGGAGGAGGTTGGGGTCCTCGAGGTAGCGGCGGACCTCCTGGAGGAAGCTCGCGCCCTCGAAGCCGTCGACGATGCGGTGGTCGAAGGACACCGAGAGGTTCATCAGGTGGCCGACGGTGATGTTGTCGTTGTCGTCGACGATCGCCGACTTGCGGATCGCGTGGACGCCGAGGATGCCGACCTCGGGGAAGTTTAGGATCGGCGTCGCCAACACGCCACCGATGGTCCCAAGGGAGGTGATCGTGAAGGTCGAGCCGGTGAGCTCGTCGCGGCTCGCCGCGCCGCCGCGGGCGGCCTCGCTGAGGCGCGCGATCTCGCGGGCGATGTCGAGGATGCTCATCCGGTCGGCGTCGTGGAGGACCGGGACCATCAGCCCGTGGTCGGTCGCCGTGGCGACGCCGACGCTGTAGCGCCCCCGCAGGATGATCCGCCCGCCGGCCTCATCGAGCTCGGCGTTGACGATCGGGAAGCGCTTGAGCCCGTGGACGACCGCCTTGACGATGAAGGGCAGG
>JAGQIT010001311.1 GCA_020431135.1 Myxococcales bacterium
GCCGATCGTCGCCAGCGACCGCGACCCCGGGGCGATCGCCGCGACCGAGGCCAACGCCGAGCGGGCCGGCGTCCGCCCCTGGTTGACGATCCGCCAGGCCGAGCTCCGCGAGGCCACACCGCCCGGCGAGCGCGGCCTGGTGATCACCAACCCGCCCTACGGGGTGCGGATCGCCGAGCGCCGCCGCCTGCCGGCGATCTACGCCGCCCTCGGCGCGCGCCTCCGCGAGCGCTTCGCCGGCCCCGGCCTCCGCTGGCGCCTCGCGCTCCTCGTCCCCGATCCGAGCCTCGCGGCCGCCACCGGCCTCACGCTCGCGCCCCGGCTCCACTTTCGCAACGGCGGGATCCCGGTGACGCTCTTCGTCGGGGCGATCACCCGCTAGACCTCGACCGGAAAGGCCGCGTCGAGTCGAGCCCGCTCGTCGCCGGTGAGCTCGAGGTCGGCCGCCGCCGCCGAGTCGACGATCGACGCCGCCCGGGTCGCGCCCGGGATCGGGATGATCACCGGCGACTGGTCGAGGAGCCAGGCGAGGGCGATCTGGAAGGGCGAGGCGCCGCGGGCCGCGGCGACGCGCCGCAGCGTCGGGTCGTCGGCGATCCGGACCTTGCCGCGGATCCCCCCGACCGGGCTGTAGGCGATGTAGGCGAGCCCCTCGCGCGCGCAGTAGTCGACGACGCCGCCCTCGCGCAGGTCCTGGCGCTCGAAGACCGAGCAGCGGTTCTGCACGCTGACGATCGGCGCGATCGCCCGCGCGCGGGTGATCTCGTCGACGTTGACGTTGCTCAGGCCGATGTGCCGGATCTTGCCCTCGCGGCGGAGATCGCCGAGGGCGCCGACGCTCTCCTCGAGGGGCACGTCGTCGTCGGGCGCGTGGAGCTGGTAGAGGGTGATCGCGTCGACGCCGAGGGCCTTCAGCGACGCCTCGCAGGCCGCCCGCAGGTGGCGCGGGCGGGCGCGCGTCACCCAGGCGCCGCCCGGGCGGACGAGGCCGCCCTTGGTCGCGACGGTGATCGCCGCGGCGCGCGGCCAGTCGACGAGGGCGGCGGCGATCAGGCGCTCGTTGTGGCCGATGTCGTCGTCGTCGACGCAGTAGACGTCCGCCGTGTCGATGAAGGTGACGCCGGCCTCGAGGGCCGCGTGGATCACCCGCTTGGCCTCGACCTCAGGCGGCCGCCCCGCGAGCGAGAGCGGCATCCCCCCGAGGCCGATCGCCGAGACGTGGATGCCAGTGGATGCGCCGAGGGATCGAGTCATCATCGGCGCCCTCATACCACAGGCGCCGGGGCGGACGAGGCGGGCGCCGGCCTGCGTCGCGCCCCGCCGACGTCGAGGCCCGCCTAGGCGCGGTCGTCGTCGCGCGGCCCGACGATGAAGTACATGTCGATCTCGCCGGCGTTCTTGGCGGTGATCCGCCCGCGGTGCTCGCCTGAGAACGCGGCCTCGACGGCGGCGAAGGTCGTCGCCGAGACGTTGATCCGCCCGGGCTCGCCGGTCGACTCGAGGCGCGAGGCGATGTTCACGGTGTCGCCCCAGATGTCGTAGGCGAACTTCTTGTTGCCGATCACGCCGGCCATCAGCGGCCCGGTGTGGATGCCGATGCGCAGGCGCCAGCACGGGCGGCCGCTTGCGGCGCGCCGGCTCGCCGCCTCGCGCATGAACGCCTGCATCTCCCAGGCGGCCGCGACCGCGTCGAGGGCGTGGCTGTCGTTCGGCGCCGGGATCCCGCCGGCGCACATGTACGCGTCGCCGATCGTCTTGAGCTTCTCGAGGCCGCGGCGCTCGACGATCGCGTCGAAGGCCGAGAAGAAGTAGTCGAGCTCGCGGATGAGCTCCGCCGGCGACATCTGCTTGGCGATCCGCGTGAACCCCTGGAAGTCGGTGAAGAGCACCGAGACGCGCTCGTAGTAGACGGGCTCGACCCGGCCGGTGCGCTTGAGCTCCTCGGCGACCTCGCGGGGGAGGATGTTGCGCAGGAGCTCGTCGGACTTCTGCTTCTCGGCGGCGAGGGCCTCGTTGAGGCGGCTGAGCTCGGCGTTCTTGGCGGCGATCTGGCGGCGGGCGGCGTCGATCTCGGCGCTGATCGTCCGCATCATCACCATCTGCTGCTCGCGGGTGTTCTCGAGGCGGGCGCGGTAGGCCTCGGAGCGCTGGAGCTTGCGGCGCAGCGCGTCGGCGTCGAGGTCGGCCGGGATCGGCGGGAGGTCGGGGACCGTCGCCGCGTCGACCCTGGCGGGCTCGTCCAGCGCCTCCGCGATCCTCGCCGGCCGGCGGGGGCGCGGCGCGGTCCGGCCGCGGCGGTCCCCCTCCTCGCCGAGCAGCAGGGTGATCATCGTCGCGTTGTGGAAGAACGCCGGGCCGCCGGGGGCCAGCGGGGCGATCTCACCGTAGGCGTAGAAGCCGGCGAAGGGGACCGCGAGGTGCTCGCCGAGGAGGCGGCTGACCTTGGCGATGTGGGTGCCGAGCATCATCTTGCGGACGGCGCACGAGAAGACGATCGCGCCCGCGGGCTCGGCCTCGGGGAGCGCCCGCGCGACCTCCTCGACGGTCGCCTCGGTGTCGGCCAGGACCTCGGGGCGGACGTACTCGCAGAGCTGGACGAGGGCGCCGTCGGGGATCGGCGCGACGTAGCTGAGGGCGTCGCCCTCGACCGTCCACAGGCCGCGGAGGTAGAAGCGGTCGCTGGCGCCGTCGAAGACCGCGAGGGGGAACTCGCCGCTCGGCTGGAAGTGCTCGCCGAGGTAGTGGCGGACGAAGTCGAGGGCCGTGCGCTCGCCGATCCGCTCGACGCGGTTGCCGACGACGCGGGCGCGCTCGCGCGGGCCGATCGGCCGCCAGGCGTTGCTCACCCGCCAGGCGTAGCGGACCGGGCCGCGCAGGAGGAGGACGACGACGGCGCCCTCGAGGACGCGGTCGCCGGCGAACTCGTAGATCCGGCGGGGGCCGCCGAAGGGGTAGGCCAAGACGCCGCCGAAGATCGCCGCCCCGGGGGCGCGCAGCTCGTTCATGACGTCGACGGTCCCGGCGTTGCGGCCGGCGGTGCTGTCGACGTAGACGAGCGACAGGGCCTCCTGATCGCCGCCGCCGTCGGCCGCGAGCGCGCGCCGAGCCATCGCCATCGCGTCCTCGACCGCGCCCTCGGGGCGCTCGTTGAGGCGCTCGCCGTAGCCGACCGCGAAGCGGATGTGATCGCTGGCGAAGAGGGTCAGGGCGAGCGAGTCCTCGCTGAAGCCGAGCGCCGACGAGAGGTCGCCGGCCGTGCTGCCGCCGACGAACGGGACCCCTGGGAGCGCGGCGCGGAGGGCCTCGAGGGCGGCGAGCGGATCGACGGCGCCGCTGAGGGTGACGATGCCGACGCTCGGCGCGGCGCCGCCGAGGCCGGCCCGGCACTGGTCGACGACGCGGTCGACGAGCGCGCGTGGATCTGAGCCCTCCGCCTGACCGACCGCGATC
>JAGQIT010001312.1 GCA_020431135.1 Myxococcales bacterium
TTCTACTTCTACTTCGCTCGTCGGCGTCGAGGCGGCGCTCGCGGAGGCGTCGTCCTCCGCCAGCGAAGGCTCCTAGCGGGCGAAGTCGACGCGGAGCGGGAGTCCGCCGAGCTCGCGGCCGTTGAGGCTGAGGGCGGCCTCGGCGGCCTCGACGGCCGCGAAGGTGATGTAGGCGAAGCCGAGGCCGCGGGGCGACGATTGGCGGCGGATCATCCGCAGCTCGGCGATCTCGCCGAACTCGCCGAACAGGGCGCGAAGGGCCTCCTCTGCGGTGTTCGAGGCGAAACCGCCGACGTAGAGCGTGGTCCTCATCGCGCGCGCCCAACCTACCAAAGTCGACGGTCGCGCAACCAGGGCCAAGTCACACGGCCGGCGGCGGCGGGGCTACCGGCGGCTGCGCTCACGCTCCTGTTTGCGGGCGCGGGCGTCGGCGATCAGGGGCCCGAGGTTGCTCCGGTGACGCCACCAAATGAGAGCGGCGAGGCCCGCGGCGAGCGCCTTGTAGGGCGTCGGCGTCGGCGTCAGGAGGATGAAGAGCGTCGCGCCGTTGACCGCGGTCAACGACCCCAGCGCGGACACGCGGGTGAGGACGAGGGTCTGCACGTAGAGGAGCGCGGCGAGGAGGCCGGCGGCGGGGACGAGGGCCATGAAGACGCCGAGGGCACACGCGACCCCCTTGCCGCCGCGGAAGCCGAGGTAGATCGGATAGATGTGGCCGAGCGTCGCCGCGGCGCCGACCATCGCCAGCGCCGCCTCCGGCTCAGGGAGGCCGCCGAGGGCGTCTGCTCGAGCGGCCAGGCTGACGGGCGCGAAGGCCTTGAGGAAGTCGAGGGCGAAGACGACCAGGCCCCACTTGCGGCCGAGGGCGCGGACCGCGTTGGTCGCCCCGATGTTGCCCGAGCCGACCGCGCGGATGTCGACGCCGCGCAGGCGACCGAGAACCAGACCGACCGGGGTCGCCGCGATGAAGTAGGCGAAGAGGATCCAGGCGATCGGGCTCTGTCCGAGGAGGGACACGGCGGCGACGATGATACCGGAGCGTCGGGGCCCGCAACAGTGGGGGGCGACATCCGCAGCGGGGCGTCGCAGACCTCACCGCCGACGCGCCGAGCCTCTCGCCGGGCGAGATCTCGGCTCCGCCTGGCTCACCTGGGATCAGCCGCCGCTGTTGCTGTAGCGGCAGTCGCGGACGCAGGTGCGGTTGTGGCGTTTCGTCGCCGCCTCGAGGTCCGCGGGC
Organism: Myxococcales bacterium; assembly: GCA_020431135.1. Lineage (GTDB taxonomy): Bacteria > Myxococcota_A > Polyangia > Nannocystales > Nannocystaceae > JADJRG01. The sequence continues at coordinate 1,238 of JAGQIT010001312.1, forward strand.
TTGAAGTCGTCGTGGAGCACCTCGGCGTCGAGCTCCCAGTCGGTGCGCATGTAGTAGCGCGCGGCGAGGCCGAGGATGTCGAAGTCGAAGCGGCTGGCGATCGCCCGGGCGTTGCTGCGGATCGCGTAGGCGCCGACGCGGTCGCGGTCGGCGGAGGCGACGAAGGTCGTCTGGTTGCCGCTCTCGCTGACGAAGGAGTAGCGTTGGGGGAAGACCACGGCGAGCGTGTTGCGATCGTGCGGGTACATCCGCGTCGCGTTGTGGAGGTTGGCGACGACGACCCCCCGCGGGCTCAGGCGATCGAGGCACGCCTGGTAGAACTCGGCGGTCTTGAGGTGGTAGGGGACGAAGACGCCGCGGAAGGCGTCGAGGATCAGCATGTCCCAGGTCGTCCCCTTCGCCGCCTGCTCGATGAAGAGGCGGCCGTCGGCGACGTGGCAGCGGTAGCCGGGATCGTCGGTCGGCACGCCGAAGTATTTTTGGGCCAGGCGGACGACCTCGGGGTCGATGTCGACGGCGTCGATCTCGAGGTCGGGGAAGGTGCGGCGCAGGTAGTTCGAGATCTGACCGCCGCCGAGGCCGAGCATCAGCGCTCGCTTCGGCGCCGGCTGGAGGAGGAAGCCGGCCATCATCGTCC
>JAGQIT010001313.1 GCA_020431135.1 Myxococcales bacterium
GGGGTCGAGCCGCGCTGGGCGTCGGTCGTCGGCGCGGGGCCGCGGCTCTGGATCCCGCCGCACCCGCACGAGCGCCGGCGCTGCCGCAACGCCGACCTCGTCCCTCTCGCGGGGGATCGGCCGCTTCGGGGCGCCGCTCCGGCGAGCAGCCCGTCGAGCACACGCGCAGCGCTCGCGGCCCTCGACCCGACTCGCCGGCGCGAGGCCGTCGCGGGCTGGCTCTCGGAGCAGCTCGCCAACCTCGGGGTCGCGGACGTCGCGGGGCGCAGCTCGAGCGCCTTCGGCGATCTCGGGCTCGACTCCTTGGCGATCGTCGAGCTCATCCAAGCGGCCCAGCGCGACCTCGGGATCCAGCTCTACCCCGACGAGCTCTTCTCAGCGCCTTCGCTCGACGGGCTCGCCTCGCGCCTCGCCCAGGCGATCGACGGCGGCCGCGTCGGCTCGGAGCCAGCGCAGGAGGCCGCCGCGAGCGCGCGCGCCAGCGCCGAGCGGCTCGCCGCGACAGCGCTCGTCGCCCCGCCCTTCGCGCAGCCCGCTCGTCGGCTCCCCGGGGCGGTCCTCCTCCTGAGCGCGCCGCGCTGCGGCTCGACGCTCCTCCGGGTGATGCTCGCCGGCCACCCGCGGCTCTTCGCGCCGCCGGAGCTCCACCTCCTCGCCTACCCCGACATGCGCGCGTGGCACGACGCCCTCGCGCCGCGCATGCTCCACCTCGGCCTCGTCCAAGCGCTCGTCGGCGCCGGCGTCGACGAGGCCGCCGCGACCGCGAAGATCGCACGCTGGCGCGACGAGGCGACCCCGACGTCGGCGGTCTACGCGGCGCTCATGGAGCTCCTCGACGGCCGGCGCCTGGTCGACAAGTCGCCGAGCTACGCCCTCGATCCGCGGATCCTCGAGCGCGCGGAGGCGCTCTTCGACCGGCCGCGCTACGTCATCCTCAGCCGCCACCCCGCGGCGATGATCGAGTCGTTCACGCGCCTGCGGATGGGGCGGCTCTTCGCGGCGAGCGACGTCGATCCGCACCTCTTCGCGGAGGCGATCTGGACGCGGGCCTACGCCGCCCTCGAGGCCTTCGCCGCGCGCGTCGGAGCTCGCGCGCGCTGGATCCGCTACGAGGAGCTCGTCGCGGACCCGGCGACGAGCGCCGCGCAGCTCTGCGAATTCCTCGACCTCGCCCCTGATCCCGGCGTGCTGACCCCCTACGCCGGCCAGCGGATGGTCCCAGACGCCGGCGGGGCGATCAGCTTCATCGGCGATCCGAACTTCACCCGCCACCGAGCGATCGACGCGGCCCTCGGCGAGCGCTGGCGAGAGGTACGACTCCCCTGGCGCTTCGGTCAGGTGACCGCGGATCTCGCCGCGCGGCTCGGCTACGCGGCGGCGGCGAGCCGCGGGACTGGGGAGGACCTCGAGGCCGACGCCCGCCTCCCGGATGACCTCGAGATCGCGGCGTCGCCCGCGGCCGCCGGCGAGCTCCTGCTCACCGGCGCGACCGGCTTCCTCGGCGGCGAGCTCGTCGACGTCTTCCTCTCGCGCGGCTGGTCCGTTCGCGCCTTCGTCCGTGCGACGAGCCGTGTCGAAACCCTCGAAGCCCGCGGCGTCGAGATC
>JAGQIT010000122.1 GCA_020431135.1 Myxococcales bacterium
GGGGACACCGGGGAGACGGGCGACGCCGACGGCCCGACGCTGCCGGACACCCCCTACAGCTACAACGACGCGCTGCCGCCGCACTTCCTCACGCCGATCGTCGGCGACTTCGAGAACACGCCGGCCGACAACCCGATCACCGACGCCGGCGCGACCCTCGGCCGCGTGCTCTTCTACGACACCGCGCTGTCGAAGAACGAGACCGTCGCCTGCGGCTCGTGCCACCAGCAGGGCGCCGGCTTCTCCGACCCCGAGACCTTCAGCGAGGGCTTCGACGGCGGCCACACCGGGCGCAACTCGATGGGCCTCGCCAACGCCCGCTGGGCGCCGAGCGGCCGCTTCTTCTGGGACGAGCGCGCCGCGACCCTCGAGGAGCAGGTGCTCCAGCCGATCCAGAACGAGGTCGAGATGGGCCTGACCCTCGACGAGCTGGTCGCGCGGGTCGCCGAGCGCCCCTACTACGACGAGCTCTTCATCGACGCCTTCGGCGACGACGAGGTCACGTCTGACCGCGTCTCGCGGGCGCTCGCCCAGTTCGTCCGGGCGATGGCCTCCTACCGCACGCGCTTCGACGAGGGGGTCCAGCTCGCCGACACCCTCGGCGCGCCCTTCCCCAACTTCACGCCGCAGGAGAACCAGGGCAAGGCGATCTTCCTCGGGGCGCAGGGTGGCTGCGCCGCCTGTCACCTCGCCGGGCCGCCGCCGATGCCCGGGGGCATCTTCGCCAACGAGGCGATCCTCCAGCCGGTGGAGCCGATCAACAACGGCGTCGACGGCGGCCTCGACAACGCCGACAACGGCGTCGGCGACGTCTCGGGCGACCCGATGGACAACGGCCTCTTCAAGTCGCCGTCGCTGCGCAACATCGCCGTCACCGCGCCCTACATGCACGACGGCCGCTTCGCGACCCTCGCCGAGGTCGTCGACTTCTACAGCGACGACGTCCAGCCGCACGTCAACCTCGACCCGCGCCTGCGCGACCCGCAGACCAACCAGCCGCGGCGCCTCAACCTGAGCCCGGCCGAGCGCCAGGCGCTCGTCGCCTTCCTCGGCACCCTCACCGACGAGGCGCTCCTCGACGACGTCCGCTTCAGCGACCCCTTCGCGGGCTAGGAGGAGCGACAGAGAGGAACGACAGAGAGGAACGACACCATGACCTGAGGAGGAGGGGGGTCGCCCGGGCGGGGCGGCTCCCCTCTGCGCATCTCGAGGTCGGCGCGGAGGAGGAGAGCGGAGACGCGGAGAGGGGAGCGGCCCCGGGCGGGCGGCTCCCCTCTCGTCTGCGCGGCGCTTCAGCGGCCGCCTAGTACTTGCCGACGTCGACGGCGAAGACGTAGCGGCGGCCGGCGAACTCGCTGGCGGACCACAGGGTCTTCTCCTTCTGCGAGTACATCAGGTCCTCGGGGCCGATGACCCAGCCGTAGGACTCGCTCTCGTAGTTCGCCGACGAGCGGTAGAGCTTGCCCCAGGCGCCGTCCTGGCCGCTGCTCGACGAGTAGATCTCGCCGTTGATCGACGCGGCGCCCTGCATGTCGCTCTCTTGCGTGAAGTAGATGTTCGACGGCTGGATCGTCCCGTCCGCGTTGACGGCCGCGCGCTCGCCGTCGAGGTTCCAGCGGATCACCTTGCCGGCGATGTCGGTGTCGTGGAACTCGCCGGTGACCACCGATCGCGGGTTCGAGGTCTTGTCGAGCGAGATGAACGAGAAGCGGTGCCAGCAGCTGTCGTCGGTGAGGAGGTAGGCGCCGACCTGCGGGATCGCGTAGCGGTGGCCGTAGGCGCTGAACTCCCCGGTCTTGCTGTTGCGGCCGGTGTCGTTCTCGTCTTCGCCGGTCATCTTGATCATCCGCTCGGTGTCGAAGAGGCGCAGCCCCTTCATCGTGTCGACCGCGTAGATGTAGCGGCCGACCCAGGCGATGCCGCCGACGTGGAGGCGGACCGGGCGGAAGTTCGGGGTGCCGTTGTCGTCGAAGGGGTCGACGAGGAGGACGTGCTCATAGGGGACGTCGCCCTTGTCGAGGTTCGTGACGTCGACGAAGGAGAGGCGCGAGCCCTTGTCCTCGCCGGGCGGGTTGTTGTAGTCGGGCTTGTTGTACCAGCTGACGGCGATGACCTTGCGGCCGTTGATGACCTCGTCGTCGTTGGCGTCGGCCGAGCCGCTGACGCCCTGGGGCATCCACGCCTTGTCGCCGTGGTCGTAGCTGTCCCAGCCGAAGGCCTCGGTCATCAGCTCGAGGCGAGCGAGCTCGTCGTGGCTGCTCTCCATCTTCTTGCCCTTGTGGCTGAGGTCGCCGAGGAGGCCGGCGGCGTCGACGAGCTCGAGCTCCTTGCCGAGGGCGTCGACGACCGCGCCCTTGCTGTCCCAAAAGCCCTGGTCCTTGAGACGGAACTGGCAGATCGCGCCCTCCTCGAGGCCGTTGTGGCGCTTGAGGCCGTCGTCGTTGTTGCCGGGGCAGCTCGACGGGCGGTTCTGCTCGCACTCGGCGATGCGCTCCTCGAGCGTCATCTCCGGCTCCTCCGACACCTTCTCCTGGTCGGGCTCGTCGCCGTCAACTTCGGCGTCGCAGCCGGCGGTGAAGATCCCCTGCGCCACGGCGAGGGCGCCAAATCCGGCGGCGATGGCGATGAGCAGCTTCTTTGTCATGGCGGAACTCTCCTCAACACCACTCTAACCACGGTCAGGACCCTTGTGCGCGCTGGATTTGCTGGCGCACGGGGGTCGCGGGAGCAGCGCTGTCGGGGACTCGCGGGCCGGGCGCGTCGGCGGCCGGGAGCGCGCGGCCCCCAGCGCAGGCCCGCGTCGCGCTACTGCGGGATCAACTCGAGGTCAAGGCCGCCCGGGTACCAGTAGGACCCGAAGTTGAGGACCCCGTAGACGGAGATGCCCACCTTCTGATCGGCGCTCACCGAGTGGGCGCCGTCGCCGGCGTTGCTCAGGAGGACGTGGGCGATCGAGAAGCCGCTGCCGGCGATCGGCGTGAAGTCACCGACCGCGGACCCGTCGACCTGGACCGAGGCGCCGTCGGGGGCGATGACGTCGACGTAGTTGGCGCTCCACCCGGTCTCGGCGAAGAAGAGGTAGTCGGTGCGGTACTGGGCGCTGGGGACCGCGAGGAGCATCGCCGGGTCGCTGGTGCCGTAGCCGCCGCCCTGGCCGACCATGTACTCGGCGACGAGGATCTTCTTGTCGGCGGAGACGACGAACTTCTCGGTCGTCGGCGGGATCTCGACGAAGTCGCCGGCGTTGGCCAGCGACGTGTTGACGCCCTGATCGGGGTCGAAGGTGAGGGTCGTGTTCGCCTGGGTGGCGACGACGCGGACGACGACGGCCTTCTCCTTCGAGTCGTCGGGGACCTGGACCGGCGGCGCGACGATGTACTCCTTGGCCAGGGTCTCGACCGGGAACATGCTCTCCTCGAGGTGGTCGCAGGCGTTGGTGCCGATCGGCACCTGCGTGCACTCGTGGCCGGCCATCACCTGGACGGGCTTGTCGGCGCTGACGATCGTCCCGGTCGGGTCGCCGTCCTGGGCGACGAAGACCTGGAGAACGTCGCCGGCGTCGAGCGTCACCTGGCCGTTGCCCTGGGCGTCGACGCCCCCGCCGGCCTGGGTCGGCGTGCCGCCGCCGGGCGGCGTGACGTTGACGGTCGTGCCGTCCTCGCTCGCCGTCACCGAGTAGAAGCCGGCGTTGCCGAGCGACTGGAGGAAGGGCCAGGCGACGACGACGTACTCGCCGGTCCAGGTGTTGACCGGGAGCATCAGCGAGGCGTCGTTGGTGATGTCGGCCTCGAGCGGGTTGTACTGGTAGACGGTCACCGGCTGGGTCGAGCGCAGGCGGTAGGCGCCGGCGACCGCGACCGTCGACGGGCCGTTGCCGAGGACGAGGTCGTCGACCCACGGGAGGGTGACGAGCTCGACGCTGCCGGCGGCGACGTCGACGCTCATCAGCTCGTCGCCGCCCTGGGTGATCGTCACCGTCGCGGCCTCGTCGGCGGTGTTGGCGATGGCGACGGCGTAGGGGTTGTCGTCGATGAAGTTGTCGAGCTGCGGCGTGACGACCGGATAGTAGTCGCAGCCGATGTAGCTGGTGCCGAGGCTCGCGCAGGGGCCGATGCAGAAGCCCGAGTCGGCGTCGCAGCTCAGGCCCTGGAGGTCGTCGCACGCCTTCGCGTCGACGTAGGCGCTGCCGTCCTCGTTGCACACCTGCGAGACGTCGCCGTCGCACTGGCCGCTGCCGGGGACGCACTCGACGCAGCCGAGGCCCGGCGCGCAGGCGCTGTCGCAGGCCTCCTCGCTCGTGAAGCCGCCCTCGCCGTCGCAGGTCTGGGCGGTGTCGCCGTCGCAGACGATCTGGCCGGCGGCGCAGGTGCCCCCGGTGGTCGCGGTGTCCGTCTCGGTGCCGCCGGTCGTCGACTCGGTCGACGCGGTGGTGCTGTCGCTCTCGCTCCCGGAGCCGCTGGTCGACGCGGTCTCGGTGCCGCCGCTGTCGGTCGTCGTGCCGGTGGTCAGCCCGGTGGTCGGGCTCGTGGACGACGACGTCGACGCCGCCGTGTCGCCGTCGTCGCCGCTGCACGCGAGGGCGACGATCGCCGGGAGGAGGAGCGGAGTGAAACGATGTGTACGCAGAGACCAAGCCATCGCAGTGGCCATATCACAGCGCGAGGTGGCGACGGCCGGGCGACTCCGCGCGGCGCGTCGGCGCGCGGAGTCGGCTGCGGCCGATCAGCGACAGGCGCCCGCGCGGAGGAGGGCGGCGTCGCCGGGGGGACGCGATTGCGCCCGCGCAGCTCGGGGTCTCCTGCCCCTAGGGACACGAGCGCAGAGGTCGGCAGGGCGGCGGGAGATCGCGCGGCGCGGCGCGCCCGTCGGGCAGAGGTCGGCACGCGGCGCAACGGGGGCTGTGCGTCGCGAAGGAGCGCTTCGCCGCGGCCCTCTGCCGCCTGCTGAGGTGGTCGCGCGCGCGCGTCGACGCCCCTGTGTGCCGAACGAGCGGGCCGTCGATCGCTGTCTCTTAGGGAAGGTCGCTAGCGGCCGCCGCCCTGACACTCGATGCACAGCGGCGCCTCGGGGTAGGCGGCGAGGCGGCGGTAGCCGATCGGCTCGTCGCACGCGCGGCACAGGCCGTACTCGCCGCGGTCGACGGCGGCCAGGGCAGAGACGCAGCGCGACAGGCGGCCGTGCAGGCTGCGCTGGCCGGCGCGGGCCATCGCCTGCTGCTGGAGCGCGTCCATCCGCGAGAGGCGGCCGACCGAGGCCTGGTCGAGCTCGACGGGCTTGGCCGCGGTGTCGACGCTGGCGAGCTGCTCCTCGAGGTCGAGCTTGAGCGCCCGCAGGCGGTCGATGAGCGCGCTCCGTTGGGCCTCGGTGAGCTCCTCTGCCATCCGCCGCATCTTCATCGAGGGCGGGCGCGGGCGCAATTCCCCGTCACTCCGCGGGCTGCTCGGGCTGTTCGGGCTTCGCGGGGGGCGCGGGGGCAGGCGGCGTCGCCCCTCGGTCTGTCGAGCCCGGCGCGTCCCTGGGGTCCTTCGCGTGCTGGTCGCTCGGGCGCTCGGCGAGCCACGCGTCCATCTCTGCGATCGTCTCGGTCTGCGACGGGTCGATCGTCGCCCGGGCCTCCCTCGCCAGGGCGATCGCCTCGGCCTCGCGCTCGGGGACGGCGGCGATCGCCTGGGCGACGACGAAGCGGACGTTGGCGAGCTCGGCGGCCTCGTCGGTCGCCTTCTCGCGCAGGCGGAGGGCGCGCTCGGCGAGGTCGATCGCGGCCTTCGGCGTCCCGCGCTTGAGGGCCAGCTCGGCGAGGGCGGTGAGGGGGAAGGCGACCCGCGGGTGCTCGGGCCCGAGGCTCGCCTCGCGGATGCCCAGGGCCCGCAGGTAGTAGGCCTCGGCGTCGTCGAAGCGCCGCTCGTCGGTCGCGACGTCGCCGAGGCCGAGGAGAGGGAAGGCGACCTTCGGGTGGTCGGGGCCGACGAGGCGCTCGCGGATCGCCAGGGCCTCGGCGAAGAGCTCGGCGGCCTCGCCCCGCCGCTCCTCCTGCTTGAGGAGGCAGGTCCCGAGGTTGTAGAGGACGGTCGTCACGAGCATGTGCTCGCGGCCGAGGGAGGCGACGCGGAGGTCGAGCGCCCGCCGGTAGTTGGCCTCGGCCTCGGCGAAGCGGTTGCGCTCGCAGGCGCTGACGCCGAGGTCGTTGAGCATGTAGGCGAGGCGCGGCGAGTCGGGGCCGTAGGCCTGCTCGGTCAGCCGCAGCGCCTCGCGGTTCGCCGCCTCGGCGCCGTCGTGATCGCCGATCCGCGTGAGGATCAGCGCCTGGCTCTGGAGGACGGCCGCGAGCTTCGGGTGCTCGTCGCCGTGGCGCTCGCGGACGCTGGCGAGCGCGAGGTCGACGTGGACGGCGGCCGCCGGGTAGTCGCCGAGGAGGCGGCGGACGTGCGCGAGGGACTCGTGGACGAGCGCCGCCTCGCTCGACGTCGGCCCGTACTCGGCCTCGGCGATCGTCAGCGCCTCCTCGAGGTGCTCGGCCGCCTCGGCGTAGCGGCCCCCTTGCTTGGCGAGGCGCGCGAGGCTGTCGAGGCGGAAGAGGCGATCGCGCTCCGTCGGGCCGCGGCGGCGGGTGAGGGCGTCGGCGGTCGCCAGCCAGACGCGGGCCTCGTCGTGACGCTCCGGGCGGGCGGCGAGCACCCGCGGGAGGTAGCTCGCGGCGAGGAGCGCGGTCGCGTCGTCGTCGCCGGCGAGGGCGGCGTACCAGGCGCTGAGGAACGACGCCTCGCAGCCGCCGTCGTCGCCGAGCTTCTGCTGGAGGAGCCCGCGGCGGAGGTTGGCCTCGGCGCGGATCGGCGGGTAGTCGAGCGCCTCGGCCTGGGCGACGGCGCCGGCCGCCGCGTCGATGACCTCGCGCGGGCGCCCGGCGTCGGCGGTCGCCTTGACCCGCGCGAGCTCCTCGCGCAGCGCCTCG
>JAGQIT010001314.1 GCA_020431135.1 Myxococcales bacterium
GCAGCCAGTTGTAGTAGGCGAGGCGGGCGTCGACCTCGACCTTGACGATCTCGGCCTCGCGGGCGAGGCGGGCGGCCTCCTTGCTCGCGTTCGACGAGCGCCGCGCCGGGACCAGCGAGAGCACGTAGTCCGAGAGCGGCACCGAGAGCTGGGCCTGGAGCGAGTAGGAGTTGAGCGGGAAGTTGAAGGCGAAGGGCGCCGCGCCGACGGGCGTGCCCATGCTGTCGACGACGCACTGGCCGGCGCCGCCGGGGCAGGGGGCGACGAGGAGCGGGCCGGCGTTCGCGGCCCCGACGATCGACCCGCCGCCGCCGAGGTCGACGTTGACCTTCGACAGGCGCGTGTAGCTGGCGGTGCCCTTGAGCTGGGGCAGGAAGTTGACCATCGTCTGGTCGACGCGGGCGGCCGCCTGCTGGAGCTCGGCCGTGCGCACGCCGATCGTCGGCGCCGACTTGAGGGCGTGGCGGGCGACGTCGTCGGAGGTCAGGCCGCCCTTGACCGGAGCGAGCGCCTCGACGAGCGGATCCTCGTACTCGGGGACCTCGTCCGCGGGCGCCGGACCGGCGGCGATCGACGGCGGCGGCGGGCTGTCCGGCGGGCCCTCGAGGTCGCCCGCGTCGGGGTCGTCCGCGCCCGCGGGGCTCGGGGGGGGCGGCGGCGCAGCTTCGGCCGCCGGGCTGGCGCCGACGAGGAGCGCGCCGAGGGTGAGGTACACGAGGCTTTGGCTACGCATGGCTGGGGCTCCTAGCTCTCGCGCGGGTCGGGGTCGTGGTCGGCGATGAGCTTGGGGATCGCGAGGTCTTCGCCGCTGCGCGCCGCGAAGTCGCCGAGGTCGATCGCCACGTACTCGACGTCGTAGATCTCCTCCTCGGGCTCCGGCGCGTCGTGGGCGGCGGCGAGGGGCACGAAGGCGTCCTCGACGGTGACGTCGACGTCGCCCATCGGGTCCGCGGACTCGAGGTCGGCGCCGAAGAGCTTGCGGCTGACGAAGGTGACGACGCGGCCGGTGACCAGGCGGTCGAAGAGCTGGTAGACGACCGGGATCACGACCAGGGTGAGGGCGGTCGAGGTGATCATGCCGCCGATGACGCAGACGGCCATCGGCGCCCGCGAGCCGCCGCCCTCGCCGAGGGCGAGCGCGACCGGGACCATGCCGAAGATCGTCGCCGCCGAGGTCATGAAGATCGGCCGCATGCGGATGACGCCGGCGCTGACCAGCGCCTCGCGCAGCTCGACGCCCTTGGCCCGCTCGGCGTTGGCGAAGTCGACGAGGAGGATCGCCGTCTTCGTCACCAGGCCCATCAGCATGATGATGCCGATGAACGAGAACATGTTGAGCGTCATCCCCGAGAGGTAGAGGCCGCCGAAGGCCCCGATGACGCTCAGCGGCAGCGACACCATGATCGTCACCGGCTGGATCAGCGAGTCGAACTGCGCCGCGAGGATCATGTAGACGAGGATCACCGCGAGGCCGAGGGCGGTCAGCATGGCGATGAACGACTCGATCATCATCTCGGCGTTGCCGAGGAACGAGGTCGTCAGGTGCGGCGGGACGACCTTGGCGGCCGCGGCCTCGACGATCTGCTGGGCCTCGCCGAGGGCGATGCCCTTGATGTCGGCGAGGACGACGACCTGGCGCAGGCGGTTCGAGCGCTCGATCTCGCTCGGGCCCTCGCTGCGGATCGGCCGGACGACGTTGGCGAGGTCGACGAGGTTGCCGCTCGACGAGCGGACCTTGAGGTTGGTCAGCGACTCGAGGGCGGCGCGGTCCTCCTCGGACATCTGCAGGGTGACGTCGTAGACGTCGGCGCCGTCCTTGAGGGTCGAGACCGGGTCGCCGGCGACGAGGGCGCGGATCGTCTGGGCGATCACCGCGACCGGGACGCCGACGTCGGCGGCCTTGTTGCGGTCGATCTCGAGGCCGACCTCGGGCTTGCCGCCGCGGTAGGTCGTGTCGATGTCGACGAAGCGGCCGTCGGCGACGAGCTCGGCCTTGAGGGCCTCGGCCGCGGCGACGACCTCGTCGAGGTCCGAGCCGCGGACCGAGAACTGGATCGGCTGGGTGCGGAAGCCCGAGTCG
>JAGQIT010001315.1 GCA_020431135.1 Myxococcales bacterium
CGGCGCCGCCGCGCTCGACGGCAAGGTGCTCCTCCCCGGCGAGATGATGTCGTTCAACGACGTCGTCGGCGATCGCAGCGCCGAGATGGGCTACCGCTACGCGCCGGGGATCACCGCCGGCGAGCTCGTCGACGTCGTCGGCGGCGGCATCTGCCAGATCTCGTCGACGCTCTACGGCGCCGCCTTCTTCGGCGGCCTCGAGCTCACGCACGCGCGCCCGCACAGCCGCCCGAGCAGCTACGTCGACATGGGCCTCGACTCGACCGTCGTCTACGGCGCGATCGACATGAAGCTGCGCAACCCCTACGAGTTCCCGGTGGTCCTCCACACCTCGGTGACCAGCGGCGAGGTCAAGGTCGAGGTCCTCGGCCCCAAGCGCCCCTACGATCGCGTCGCCTTCGAGCGCGAGCTCGAGGAGGTGCTCCCCTACAAGACGATCATCCGCGACGACGCGAGGCTCCGCGCGGGGTCGACGAAGATCGCCCAGCAGGGCAAGCGCGGCTTCAAGGTGACCCGCCGGCGGATCCTCTACAAGGGCGACGACGTCGTCGGCGAGGAGGACTGGGAGCTGACCTACCCGCCGACGACCGAGATCATCCGCCGCGGCACCAACCCGACGGGCGAGCTCCCCGACGACAAGCCGCCGCCGAAGCTCCGCGACCCGGCGCCGCAGCTGCGGATCACGCAGTAGCGCGGCCGCCCTGGCGACCCGAGGGCGAAGAGACCTGCTCGATAGAGCAGGTCTCTTCGATCGTCGGCGACGCGCGCGCGCGGCCCCGCAGCGGCGGGCGTCGGCGCTTTGGCGGGTTTTTTGCTGGAGCGGGCGGGGCGTCGTACCTGTGTTGTCCGAGCCTCGCATCGCAGGAGCCGGTCATGTCCAAAGAGACCAAGCCCCCCGTCGAGTTCGCCCTCGACAACCGCCAGATCTTCTTCCTCTTCTTCGGCCTCTCGGTCGTCGGCTGCTTCGTCTTCGCCCTCGGGGTGATGGTCGGCCGCCAGGACCTCGGGGTCCCAGGCGCCCAGGAGCCGCTGGTCGCCGAGGGCCCGACCGACCTCGACGCCCTCGCCGGCGAGGACGCGATCCCGATCGAGGCGCCTGACACCTTCGCCTTCAAGGACGGCATCGCCGAGCCGGCGACGGCCGGGCTCCCGGAGACCCGCGATCCCGACGTGCCGCCGCGCGACGAGAAGACCGTCAAGGCCGAGAAGGCCGCCAAGAAGGACACCCCGCGGATCGCCAAGAAGCCGATCCCGGCGGCCCTCGCCAAGGCCGAGCCGAAGGCGGAGACCGTCGTCGTCAAGCCGATCGAGCCGGCCAAGGCGAGCGCCAAGCCCGAGCCCAAGGCGGACAAGGCGGAGGCGAAGGACGCCAAGCCCGAGGCCAAGGCCGAGAGCACCGTCGACGACACCGTGATGGCCGCCGGCTCCGGCGAGACCGCCGAGGGCCCCGAGACCAAGAAGTCGCGCGCCTTCACCCTCCAGCTCAAGGCCTACGCCAACGCCGAGGACGCCGAGAAGATGGCCGAGAAGCTGCGCCGCAACGGCCACGACGTCCGCGTCGAGGAGGGCGAGGTCAAGGGCCGCACCTGGCACCGCGTACGCATCGGCGAGTTCACCAAGTGGGACGACGCCCTCACGGCCAAGAACGACTTCGAGAAGGCCGAGCAGATCATCGCCTACGTCGTCCCCAAGTGAGGCGACGCCGGAGGGCGGAGGAGGGGCGGGGCCCAGCGCGAGCTGGCCCCGCTCTTCACGTTCTCGGCCGGCGCTCGTGCGGACGGCGGGCTCGAGGGTCGGCGATGTCGCCGCAGTGGCCGACGGAGCGCGCCGCGCTGAGGAGCCTGCGTCGCGCGAGCGGCCGAAGCGCGAGCCAGGTGAAGCAATCGACGTGCTCCAAATAACCTACTTTTCTCGAATGCGTCCCGTCTGCGGCCCGCTTCTGCGGCGCCGATCGCAGGCGCATGATCCGGCCCATTGATTGGGTTACAACCCCGCTCGTGCCCGCGCCCCACAGCAACGTCGACACGCCGGTCATGCGCCAGTACCTCGAGATCAAGGGGCGCTACCCCGACGCGATCCTGATGTACCGGATGGGCGACTTCTACGAGATGTTCTTCGAGGACGCGATCACCGTCGGCCCCGTCCTCGACATCGCCGTCACCTCCCGCGACAAGAACGCCGAGGACCCGGTGCCGATGGCCGGGGTCCCGTACCACGCGATCGGCGGCTACCTGCGGACCCTCGTCGAGCGCGGCTTCAAGGTCGCGATCTGCGAGCAGATGGAGACCCCGGAGGAGGCCAAGGCGCGCAAGACGAAGATCGTCCGCCGCGAGGTCGTCCGCGTGGTCACCCCGGGCGTGCTCCTCGACGAGGAGCACCTGCGCAGCGAGGAGCCGAACTACCTCGTCGCCGTCGTCGCCGAGAAGGGGCCGAGCGGGCCGATGGCCCTCGCCGCCCTCGACGTCTCGCTCGGCGAATTCCTGGTGATGCGGGCGGCGGACGTCAGCGCCCTCAAGGCCGACCTCTCGCGCCTGGCGCCGCGGGAGATCGTCGCCGATCCCGGGATCCACGGGTGGCTGCAGGAGGTGCTCGGACCCGAGTGCCCGCGCCTCGAGGGGATCCCGAGCGATCGGATCGCCTCGGCGGTGCTCTCGCGGGTCCGTCGCCTCGTCGAGGAGAGCGGCGGCGAGCGCCTCGGCCGCAGCCTCGAGCGCGCCGCCGGCCTGTGCCTGACCTACGCCGAGGCGACCCAGCCCGGGCAGACGCTCCTCCTCCACCGCC
>JAGQIT010000123.1 GCA_020431135.1 Myxococcales bacterium
TCCAGGTCGAGCTCCAGGGGCTCGGGCGCCGCCCCTTGGGGCGCCGCCTCGCCGAGCGGATCGACGCCGATCTGCGCCGGCGCTCGCCCGCCTACGAGCACCTCCGCAGGCTCCGCGAGCTCGACCGCCCGCAGGTCGCGATCGTCGATCCGGGCTCCTTCACCGCGGCCCAGGAGCGGCGGATCCGATCGCTGCGCGGCCGCGTCGGCGTGCCGGTGGTCCGCGTCGTCGGCCGCGAGCGCGCGTCGATCTTCCCGTCGTCGACCTACGGCCGCGTCGGCCGCATCTGACGGCCGCGGACGCGGACGCGCCGCGCGGCGGAGGCCCCGGCCGCGCGGCGCGTCGATCTCCGTCTCCGCGGTCGGCTCAGCCGGGGAAGAGCGGCTGGCAGTAGCCGTCGACGCAGGGGTTGATGTCGTTGCAGCAGTCGGCGTCGGACTCGCAGGCGTTGCCCTCCTCGGAGCACGCCCCCTTCTCGCCGCAGAGCTTGATCTCCCCCTGCTGGATGCAGTGGCCCGTGCAGCAGTCGATCCCCGACTCGCAGGTCTTGTTCTCGTCCTCGATGCACGGGTCGGCGGCGAAGTAGGCGTTCTCCGACTTCGCGCAGTCCTCCTGGCCGCGGACGTAGAAGGGCGGGTTCGACGGGTCGAGCTCGTCGGTCGGCGGGTCGCTGATCGCGGTGATCCACAGCTGCTGGCGGTTGGCGCCGACGAGGGTGTTGCCGTAGTCGCGGCGGCTCATGAAGACGACCCAGAAGTAGCCGCCGGCGCGCAGCGGCGCGAAGGTCGGGTTGAACGAGCGGTCGTCCGAGCTCGCCGTCTCGAGCTTCTTGAGGTCGTTGCCGTCGACGCCGACCATCCACAGCGAGCCGTTGCCGGTCGAGCGCGAGCCCGACGTCGGCCGGCCGAAGACCACCCACTCGTTGCCCGGCGAGAAGTTGGGGTAGGCGGGGCGCCCGGCCTCGTTGCCCTTCGGGACGAGGGTCGTGATGTTGCTGACCGAGATCCCGTCGGCGTTGACGTCGGCGATCCGCAGGTCGGCGTTGGCCTGGTCGAAGGTCCAGCCGGCGTTGGTGTAGCCGCAGGTCGCGGCGATCATCGAGCCGTCGGGGGACCACGCCGGCTCGCCGCAGCCCTGGCCCATGACGTCGGGGTTGAGCACCTGGCCGTTGTCGGTGTCGATGATCTGCATCGGCGAGACGTTGGCGCCGAAGGAGCCGCCGTTCTTCGACAGGACGAGGCGCTTGCCGTCGTGGTTGAAGGCCGAGAAGGTGCCGCCGAGGTTGGCGTTGGGCATGATGTTGGCGTACTGCCCCGGGTCCTGCGAGACGTCGATGGTCGCCAGCGGGAAGGGCGTGCCCTGGGAGAAGACGGTCGAGACCGTGCGCCCGTCGCGGCTGACGCTGTGGCAGCCCCAGCACGCGTTGCCGGCGTCGAAGAAGGTCGCGGCCTCGGCCTCGCTCGGCTTGATCGTCAGGACGCGGCCGTTGGTGCCGTTGTTGCACTGGTCCGGCAGCTCCCAGTAGTAGACGCGGCCGGGGAGGCGCGCCTGCGCGATCCGCCAGGTCTGCTCGACCGGCTCGTAGAGCGTCCCGCCGCTCTTGCGCTGGAGGGAGAAGGCGAGCGGGTCGCTCTTCGCCCCCTGGCCGGACTCGGCGATCATCGTCCAGTCCTCCTCGGCGATCAGGTGGCGCGCCGGCGTGTTGGTCGAGAAGTAGGTCGTGTAGTCGACGTACTCCTCGACGATGTGGAGCTTGTAGAGGTCGCCGTTTTGCACGCCGTTCCACTGGACCACCGGCGCGGCGACGTTGAGCGGGAAGACCGTGAGGTCGTAGGGGTAGACGATCGTCATCCCCGGGTCGGCGCCCGTCGGGTTCTCGAACTCGCCGGCGAGGCCGTCGGGGTCGAGGGTCTTCTTGATCTTGACGGCGACGGTCGTCGACGCCTCGGCGCCCTGGTAGGTCGCCTTGAGGGTGCCGACGCCGCCGCTCGCCCCCGTCGGCACGAAGACCGAGTCGAGCATCAGGAGGCCGATCGCCGGCTTGTCGTACGACCACTCCGACGACGCCGTGACGTCGACGCCGTCGTAGGTCGCGGTGAAGTTCTGCTGGATGATGTTGCCGTCGACGATCTCGAGGACGACGTCCTTGGGCTCGATGTCGAGGACGCCGGCGCCGGTGTCGGTGCCGGTGCTCGTGTCGCTGGTCGACGTCGGATCGACGGTCGTGCCCGCGGTCTCGCTGGTCGACGTGCTCTCGGAGGACGCCGTCGTCGACTCGCTGCCGGCGGTGGTCGAGCCGGTGGTCGCCTCGGTCGTGCCCTCCGTCGTCGAGTCGGTGGCGGATGCGGTCGCCGACGCGGACGCGGTGGCGGAGGCGGTCGCCGAGGCCTCGGTCTCGCCCTCCTCACCGGTGCACGCGCTCACGAGGAGGGCGCTGAAGAGACATGTGAGGGGGAGCTGCGGGGCGCGGGCGAAGGCCATGAGCGGAGCATAGAAAGGCGGCAGGGGGGCTGTCGAGACGCTGTTTCTATATGTATTTCGATTGGTCATATCCCCTCGGGGGGATCTCCGAGGGCGGCCGGCCGACGCGGGAGGAAGACCGTATTCACCGGCGCGCGCGCTCGGGGAGGCCCTGAGCGGCGTCGGGCGTGCGCGAAACTGTGTGGACGTCCGCGGCGCCGCGCAGTGGCCGGCTGCGCCGGTAAATCCGAGTAGCGCTTGCGGCGAGCGAGGGGCCTAATGGGCTGACCGCATCAGCGGATGTGCGGCGGAAAAGGGAGATTCGTTATGATAAACAAGGATGTTTCGAGACTTGCGGGTTTCCCCTGCGGTCTCGCTCGAGGGCCGCGTCGGGGGCCAGCGACCACAGCCGCCCTCTGCGTCCTGCTGGCCGCCTGCGCCGGGGATGACGGCGGCACGGCGACCGCCGGGACGACGTCGACCTCCGGGACGACCGGCGAGACGACGACCGGCGGTGAGTCGACCTCGTCGTCGACCGGCGCGACGACCGACGCGAGCGGGACGATGAGCGGCGGCGAGACGGCGGGGACGAGCGGGACGAGCGGCACCTCCGGGACGAGCGGCACGGAGAGCACCGGCGGCGTCGAGCCGGGCTGCGGCGACGGCATCGTCGACGCCGACGAGGCGTGCGACGACGGCAACGCCGACGACTTCGACGGCTGCCTGAGCGACTGCACCGAGGTCGAGCTCCTCGAGCCGCCGGCGATGGAGTGGAAGTACTTCGAGATCGAGGGGACGAAGTGCCTCGACGGCTCGACCGCCGGCTTCGGCGTCAACTACAACCCCGACTCGACGAACGTGATGATCTACCTCGAGGGCGGGGGCGCCTGCTTCAGCGACGCCTGCGACTTCACGGCCTTCAGCATCCCCTTCGTGCCGCCGAGCGACGGGATCTTCAGCCGCAGCAACGACAACAACCCGGTCCGCGACTGGACGATGGTCTACGTCCCCTACTGCTCGGGCGACATCCACGGCGGCGACAACGAGGCGGAGCTCGGCGGCCAGACGCGCTACTTCCACGGCTACCGCAACGTCACGCGCTACCTCGAGGTGCTGGTCCCGAGCTTCACCGCCGACCGCGTCCTCCTCACGGGGATCAGCGCCGGCGGCTTCGGCTCGGCGCTCAACGCCAGCCAGGTCGCCGAGGCCTACGGCGACGGCGTCGAGCTCACGGTCGTCGACGACTCGGGTCCGCCGCTGAGCAACGACGTGATCGCCCCGTGCCTCCAGCAGATCTTCCGCGAGACCTGGGGCCTCGACAAGACGGTGCTCGCGGAGTGCCCGGAGTGCGACGGCGACAACTTCGCCAGCGACCTCCTCGATCACGTCGTCGCCAATTATCCGGACGTCCGCTTCGGCCTCTTCTCGAACACCGGCGATCAGATCATCCGCTCGTATATGGGCGCGGGCTGGGGCAACGGCCAGCACAACAACTGCGAGGGGCTCAGCGTCGCCGTGCCGATCGGCGCCTACGCGGACGACCTCGACGCCCTGCGGGCGGCGCACAAGGACGTCATCTCGACCTTCTACCTGACGGGGCTCGGGCACACGGTGCTCCGCGTCGGCTACAACATCACGAGCGTCGACGGGACGAGCGTCCCCGAGTGGGTCGGCCAGGTGCTCGCCGGCGACATCACCCACGTTGGCCCCTGAGCCGCGCGAAGGGCGATGTGCGCGAGCGGCTCGGCACATCGCCCTTGTATTGGGCTGCGCTCCGCGTCCTTTTGCGCCTACGACGCGGTTTGGCGGCGTCTTTCGGCGGATCTGAACCATGCGCGGGCCCGCGCGTCGCTGACGCGTCTGCGTGCGCTGGTCGAACGCGCCCTGACACCGGCGGTCGAGGCCGCCCGCCGCGCTCGGCGGCTCATCTTTGGCGGCGACGCAGCGACTCAAGCCCGCGGCCTCGCGGCCGCTGCCGCGCCCAGCCTCGGCGGCGCGATTTGGGCCCGCGAGGTCCGCGGCCGCGGCCTGCTAGGGTTGGGAGGTGGCGCCGCGCTTCGACAAGCTCCTCGTTCTCGATCTCGACGAGACCTTGGTCCACGCCGTCAACGCGCCGCTCGGGCGGATGCCGGCGCAGCAGGTCGGGCCCTACGCGATCTACCACCGGCCCGGGGTCGTCGACTTCCTCGAGCGCTGCCTCGCCAGCTTCGAGGTCGGGATCTGGACGGCCTCGACCCTCGAGTACGCGCACCCCGTGCTCAACGGGCTCGTCGATCGCGACCGCCTCGCGTTCATCTGGGGCCGCGAGCGCTGCACGCTGCGCCACGACCCAGAGACCCACGAGTACGAGCACCTCAAGGACCTGAAGAAGCTGCGCCGGCGCGGCTACAGGCGCGAGAAGGTGCTCTTCGTCGACGACACGCCGGGGAAGATCGCCCGCAGCTACGGCAATTACGTCCGCGTCGCGCCCTACTACGGGGCGCACGAGGACGACGAGCTGCCGCTCCTCGCTGACTACCTCGAGCACCTCGGACCGGCGGAGGACGTCCGGCCGATCGAGAAGCGCGGCTGGCAGCGGCGGCGGCGGGCGACGGAGCGCTAGCGCGGGGGTCTTCAGCGGCGCTGGGCGGATCTGTTTGATCAGACAGCTCGCCTAGACGGGGCGATCAGGGGCCGAAGCCGTCGACCCAGGCCTCGCAGCACGGGCGATCGTCGACGTCGGCGATCCAGGCGTCGAGGTGGTCCGCCGGGACCTCGCCGATCCGCACGGCGGTGCTCGTCGGCCAGGTGCAGTCGCCGCAGAAGGGGCCGACGTAGACGCCGACGACGACGAGCTCGGCGGTCGCCGGGTCGCGGGTGTAGACGGCGCTGCCGCTGTGGCCAGGCGAGCCGAAGAGGGTGCTGTAGAGGATCCCTTGGCGGAGGAGCGCGGGGTCTGGGGAGAGCGCGCCCTCGCTGCCCCACATGGTCGCGGGCGCGCGCTCGGCCGGGGCGCAGGAGTTCGCCGCCGGGTAGCCGCGGTTGTAGAGCGTCGCGCCGCGGAGCGCGGCGTCGCCGAGCGGGCGATGAGGGAGGGGCTCGATCGCCGGGGCCGAGGCGAGCTCGAGGAGGGCGAAGTCCCACTCGACCGGGCGGGCGAGGTCGCTCCAGCCGCAGGCGCCCTCGAGGTAGCCTTCGGGGACGAAGACGCGTCGGACCGCGAAGTCGCCGAAGGGGTAGTCGTCGCCGTCGCGGGCCGGGGCGAAGCGCGGCTGCCAGGTGAAGCTGTCGCCGTCGAAGCCGGTGGCGACGCAGTGGGCGGCGGTGAGGACGTGACGCGGGCCGATCAGCGTGCCTGTGCAGCCGCCGAGGCTGCCGATCGCGGACTCGGGCCAGAGGTGCGCCGCGTCGGTGATCCGGACGCGGGGATCCTCGGTCGGCGCGCAGACGTCGTGGGTCGAGCAGTCGCACGGCTCGCCGCGGCCGACGCAGCTGCGCTCGCAGCCGACGCTGACGTCGATGAGGCCGACGAGGGCGCCGCCGACGAGGAGGGCGGCGGCGCGGGCGAGGGCGGGGCGCTCGCTTGGCGGGGAGACGACAGGCACCTCGGCGCTGAGGATAGCGCGGCGCCGGCGTGAGCGTCGCGCCTCGCGTCTGCGGCGGCGGTGTCCATCACATGTCCCTATCGACACGTCACTGCGAACGAGCCTTGAAACGTCGTGACAGGTCCCTTCGGGAAGTCTCTCCGAATGGGCGCCGCGCCTCTCGCGCGTCTGCAACGCGGTGGCGGTCGACGGCGGTCGACGTCGACTCGCACGGCGGACGCCCCTCGGTCTCCTGCCCGCGAGCCTGGCGCGATCGCGAGAACCGCCTAGGCTTGCGTCGACGCAGAGGTCGCCGCTCCCGTCCGCGAGCGCGCCGTCCTGCACGTCATCCGTCAACCTCAGTCACCCGACCTCGGACCGCGCCGCGCCGCGCCGCCGAGCCGGGCGACAGCGGACAGAAGAGCGCACTACAATGGCAGCCATGGCCGACATGAGTGAAACGCTGCGCTACGAGTGGGCCCTCGCCGGCCTCGTGGCGGCGGCCGGGCGCTTCGTCCCGCTCCCCCTCGTGCACGGGATCCTCCGCAGCCGGGCCGAGCGCTGGGTCGTCCGTCGGACCGCCGCGTCCTGCGGCCTCGGACACCACGACCTCGATCCGCTCTGGGGCGGCGACCTGGGGACACAGCTCGCGCGCAAGCTCCTGCGCGCGCCGCTGACCCTCCTGCTCTTCCCCGTCCGGCGGATCGCCGCGATCCTCAGCTCGGTCCGCGGCGTCCCCCAGGACGCGGTCCGTCCGCTGCTGCTCGGCCGCGCCGTGGCGACGGCGATCGAGCTCGGTCACCTGTCGCCGGCGCAGGCCCCCGAGGAGCGAGCCGCCCGCGCCCGCGAGCTGCGCGACGCCTTCGACCGCGCCTATCGCCACATGGACTTCTATATGCTCCGAGCCGCGCTCGCGGACCTCATGGCGGCGACGCCTGGGCTCCGCGTCGCCGTGCACGCGCGCGCGCTCGCCCTCCTCGGGCGCGACGTCCCGCCGGAGCGGATGGACTGCGACTCGGAGGCGACGATCGACGAGGTCGCGGCGAAGCTCGGCGGCAGCGAGCTGCGCGAGCTCTTCGAGCGCTTCGACCGCGAGCTCGCGGAGGGGCTCGCGGCCGGCGAGGCGGCGCCGGACGGGGCGCGCTCGCCTGCCGTCGAAGCGGCGGCGCGCTGACGGAGGGCCTCTCGGGCGCCGGATCATCTCCGTCGGAGCTGCTATCGTCGCGGTCATGCGTACGGCCTCCCTGTTCTCCTGGGTTCTCCTCGCCTCTGCGCTCGGGCTCGGCTTCGGCGGCTGCGCTGGGGATGACGCCGCGGGGACCGACACCGACGACGCGTCGACCTCGGCGAGCGCGAGCGCGACGACGACGACAGGCGGCAGCACGGGGGAGGACTCGAGCACGGGCGACGGCGCGACCACAGGCGACGCCTCGACCACGGGCGACGGCTCGACGAGCGCCGGGACGACGACCACGGCGGGACCCGGGACCGCGTCGACGACGGGTGAGGAGTCGACGAGCGACTCCGGGACGAGCGACGGCAGCACCACCGGGAGCCTCCCCGAGGGCTGCTCGCCGGAGGCGGCGGAGCTCGTCGAGCTGGTCAACGCCTACCGCGGCGAGAATGGCAAGCCGGCGATCCCGCTGTCGCCCTCGCTGTGCACGGTCGGGGCGATCCACACGGAGGACCTGGCGAAGAACAAGCCGGACGCGGCCCCCGAGTGCAACCTCCACTCGTGGTCGGACGCCGGCCCGTGGAGCGCCTGCTGCTACACCGCCGACCACGCCAAGGCGAAGTGCATGTGGGATAAGCCGAAGGAGCTGACCGTCTATCCGGGCAACGGCTACGAGAACGCGGCGGCCTCCGGCGGGGCGATCACGCCGGCGCAGGCGCTCGACCTGTGGAAGGGGAGCCCGGCCCACAACGAGGTGATCCTCAATGAGGGGATCTGGAAGGACTTCCCGTGGGGGGCGGTCGGCGCCGGCTTCTACGAGGGCTACGCGGTCCTGTGGTTCGGCGTCGAGGCGGATCCGGCGGGCTAGGGGCTCTGGCGCGGGCCTGCTGCCGCGGTCATCTTCATCTTGGAGTCATCACATTCGAATCGTTGCTCGCCGCGGGGCTATAGCCACTGTGTGCATTCGCCGGCGTCGGTGAACCACATCGGCGCGTTCATGTCCTGCTCGGTGGCGTAGGTCCCGAGCGCGGTCGCGTCTCCCTCCGCGTCGACGAGGAAGCCCGTGTAGACGTGGGCGATGCACCCGTCCTGGCAGTCGCCGTAGCCGTCGTCGAAGATGTAGAGCATCGCCTCGCCGGCGATCGCCGCGCAGACGTCGCTGCCGTCGAGCTCCCAGAGGGGGCTGGTCTTCACGACCTCGTCGAGGGCGAGGTAGTCGGCGGCGACCTGCTCGAGATCGTAGAGGCCGTCGACGGTGAGGGCGACGAAGACATCGCCGACGATCTGCTTCACGGTGGCGCCGTAGAGGGCGTTGGGGCAGTCCCACGCGTGGTAGGTGTCGTTCTTGATCTGGGCGATCGCGGCGGGGGTGAAGCGGACGTAGAAGTAGTGCTTGGCCGGGCTTAGGAGCGCGTCGATCCCGGCGATCTCGGGGTTGGCGGCGCGCAGCGCCGCGAGGTCGCCGGCGATCCGCTTCGTGAGCTGCACGGGGGCGACGATCTCCCCTGAGGCCTCGATGGCGAGGCCCTCGGCCTCGTCGTCACCCTGCGGGGTGAGGGCGGCCTCCTCGGGCGTCACCTGGCCGACGTAGCCCTCGCACTCCGGCGGGAGACCGCCGCCTGTCCCGTCGGTGTCGGAGGTGGTGCTGTCCTCGGTCGTCGTCGCGTCGCCGCTCGAGCCTGAGGTGGTCGTCGAGGTCGTCGTGCCCGTGCCCGTCGTCGGGTCCGTGCCCGCCGTGTCTACAGAGGTGTCGCCGCTCGTCGAGGTCGACGGCTCGTCGGTCGTGCTCGCGTCCGTGGTCGAGGTCGTCGTCGACAGCGTCCCTGCGCTCGTCGTGGCGTCGGACGTGGCGCTGCTCTCGGTGTCCGTGCCCACCGGGGGCGGCGCGCAGGCGCCTCCGGCGAGCGCGAGTGCCGTGAGGAAAGCCGACGCGGCGGGGAGCGGCTCGCGTGCTTCTCGACCGGTCGGTGCGCGTCCCCTCATCGCGCGTAGACGATAGCACCGGGAACCCGCGGGGGCGACGCTGAAATTGAGCGCTGGCGAACTCGGGCAGGCTGGCGGGGCCACGTCGGCGCCGGCGTCGGACCGGCGCATAGGGACAGGGCGGATGAGATGGTCTAGGCGTCCGCTTGGCTGCGCCCTCGCGTGATATGAAGCTGTCCTGGCGGGCATGTGTTGTGATTGGCCGCTCGCACGCGCCGCGGCCGGGTTCGCGCGCGTCGTCGGCTGCGCAGCGTCGCGCGGGGCGGAGCTGTGAGCGCTCGGGGCGGCGCGGTCGCGTCCTCGGGAGGCTGTACGAACGGTCATGTTGTGCCATGCGCGCGCTCTGCGACGCTAATGGGTGGCATCATCGCGGCATGCGTGGCGTCGATGCGAGAGACGAGCTGTGGGCGATGGTCTGCGCGGAACCCTATGACCGGCTCCCGGCGCACGGAACCCGCGGGGTCGGCAGCAGCCGGCGTGACACGCTGCGGGCGCTGCTGCGGCCGCGGTCGATGGCCTACGCGTTCCGCCGCCGCGACGACGCGCTCCCGGGGCGCCTCAAGCTCTTTCACCCCTACGGTGCGGTCGCCTGCGTCGCGCTCCGGCCGCTGCCCTCGCGCTACACCGGCCTGCTTCACAGCGGCGCGCCTGGGCTCGTCCGCCTCGGCTGGGCGACCGATGAGAAGCTCGCGATCCAAGGGATCGGCCTCAAGCTCTTCGTCGACGGCGGCGCGACGCACAACTGCGTCGCCGTCCCTGGCTTCAGCGGTCAGGACTCCGACGACTTCTTCGCGCGCGGCGTGACGACCTGGCCGGAGGCGCCGACGGAGCCCCTCATCAGAGCCCTCGCCGCGCTGCTGCAGGTCGTGACGCCGACGCCGACCGTTCTCTCGGTCGCGTCCCTGGCGACGGTCGAGCGCGACGGCCGGGCGGTCGCCGAGCCGCGGGCGCCGCGACGCCTGCGATTCACGCCGACGGGCGAGCTGTCGACCGCGGGTCGCGACGTCCGCGAGGCCCTCGCGGCGCTGCCGGTGGGGGCGGTGCTCTACCGCGTGGAGGATGATGACGGGCCGATCGCGGAGCTGGTGACGCGGTCGCCCTTCGTCGCCTCTTCCTTCGGCGATCGCCAGCTCCACTTCGCCCACCAAGAGCCCCGCGCCGACGCGCTCGGGGTGCTGACGGTCCGCGGGCGCCTGGTCCACGCGAGCGCCGACGAGGCGCCGCTCCACCACATGGCGGTGCGCCTGCGCTGCGGTCGGCGGATCCTGGCGGCGGCCGAGACCGACCTCGACGGGCGCTTCGCGCTCAACGTCGCGCGCGTCCAGCTCGGTCGCCGCCCGGCGCTCGTCGTCGACGTGCTCGAGCCGGGCGAGGGCGCGGCGGCGCGGCGCGTCGCTGAACTCCGCGGCCCGCGGCGCCTCCTCGAGCTCCCGCGTCGCCTCGACCTCGGCGACCTCCGGGTGCGCTATTGGGAGTACGACGCGAGCACGCCGCTGCCGCGGGCGGCGACCGTCGACGGCCGCGCGGTCCAGCCCTTTGAGCCAGGGTATATGCGCCACATGGTCGCCGCCAACCTCGGCAACGCGACGCGGCGGGCCGCGGGCGTCGCCCTCCTGCGCCTGCGGTCGAAGACGACGACGGTCGCCCGGGTCCAGGCCCTCTACCCGGAGCCCTTCACGCGCGGCGACGCGGCGCGGCCGCGCAGCGACGCGTGGTTCGCGGCGCGGCTCCTCGACGGCTTCAACCCTGTCCAGCCGGAGCGGCGCGAGGACCGTGACGACCGCTTCATGCTGCGCTTTCGCTGGCCGGAGCGCGCCTGCGATCAGCTCTACGCGCTGCCGGACGTCGACGTCGCGCTCGAGCTGCGCGGCGCGGCGTTGATGCCCGCGGCGATCACGATCGCGGCCGCCGGCGAGCGCTGCGTCGTCGAGCCCGGCGATCCGCGCTGGGAGCGGGCGAAGCGGGTCGCGCGGATGGCCTGGAACCTCGACGGCGAGCTCCGGGCCCACCTCGCCCGCTGCCACCTCAACATGGAGCAGTACGCCGTCGCGCTCTGGCGCAACCTCCGGCGCTCGCCGCTTCGCCGGCTGCTGGCGCCGCACCTGCGCTCGGTCGTCGCCGTCAACCGCATGGGCGACGCGAGCATCTTCGGCAACCTCGGGGTCATGGCCGAGGGCACGCCGCTGCACTCGAGCGGCGCGGTGTCGCTGCTCCGCGCTGAGCTCGGGCGCCTCGACTGGCGCGGCTTCCGTCCGCCCGAGGCGATCTACCCGGGGCACCGCTACGCCCGCTGCGCCCAGCGGATCTGGGGCGCGCTCGCCGACTACGTCCGGCGCTGGTTCTCACGCGAGCGCGCCGGCCTGGCGGCGAGCTGGGGCGAGCTGCGGCGCTTCTCGGAGGACCTCGTGGAGCACGCCGTCGAGGCGGGCGCCGTCTCCCCGGCGGTCCTGGGCGACGCGATCAACGACGAGGAGCTCGGGCGCCTCGAGCAGCTCGCGACCTACGTCATCTTCCACGCGACCTTCGCCCACAGCTGGACCAACGACCTCCAGGTCGAGGACGGGAGCGACCTCGCCTACGCCAACCTGGCGATGCGCGGGGCGACGCCGAGCAGCCTCCTGAGCGTCGACGACGAGGACGCCGGGCCGTGGCCCTACCACGGCCTCGAGCAGCTCTACTTCGCCTACGCCCTCAGCGCGCCGCGCCGCGGGCTCGTCGTCGCCAACGACTACGGCGACCTCGAGCCGGAGCTCGTCCGCGCGATCGCGGCGCTCGGGCCCGAGCTCGCGGCGGACGGCTTCGACGTCGCGCGGCTGCGCAGTCGCATCAACATCTAGTCGCTCGCCGCCCGCTGAGGAGCACCGGACGACATTGGCGATCGAGTCCGAGAGCGCGGCCCCCAGGCACGCGGCGAACTAGAGAGGCGCGGGTCGTCGCGTCGTGTGGCGCGCGGCTGCGGCTCAGCCGGACATCGAAGCGCCGCCGAGGTGGGCGGCGAGGAGCGGCTCGAGGCCGGCGCCGCTGGTGAAGGCGCGGCACCAGCCGCGGACCTCGGCGACCGAGACTCGGAGGATCCCGGCCTCGTGGAGCGCGGCGAGGCGTCGGCGCTCGCGCGACGAGATCTGGCCGTCGAGGATGAAGCCGAGGATCAGCAGCAGCGCGCAGAGCTGGCGCAGCGCCTCGGGGGCGGCGCGGAGGCGGTCGGCGTAGCCCTCGGGGAGCTGCTCCTGCGGGCGGATCGCGATCGCGTAGCGCTCGAGGAGGGTGCGCGTCAGCAGGAGGTGGTTGTCGTGGAAGTCGCGCTTCGACACCGCGACGAGCTGGAGGGTGTCGTAGAGCAGCTCGTGGGCGTCGTCGTCGGCGGCGATCCCCGCGGGCAGGCGGCCCTTGATGTGCTCGACGAGCTGCTGGCCCATGATGATCACCTTCGCCTCGCGGATGACGACGTGGGTCGCCCAGGCGTTGATCGCCATGTAGAGCGGCATGCCGACGAAGTCGAGGACCTCGCGGACGGCGAGGCGGCCGAGGAGGCGGCGGACCGCGTACTGCAGGAGCTTCGAGCCGAGGAAGCCCTTGAGGCGGAGGACGAGGTTGAAGGCGAAGAGCACCCCGCGGTTGAGGCCGAGGAGGGGGTCGATGCCGTAGCGCAGGAGGTCGCGGCTGCGCTCCTCGAGGGCGACCTTTAAGAGCGCCTCGGTGCGCTCGTGCTTGGTGTCGGCGGTGACCAGGCCGGTGGCGACGGCGATCTCGTGGACCGCCCAGATGTTGACGAGGACCAGGCAGTAGAGCTCGATCACCATCAGGAGGACGCCCCAGATGAGCTCGACCCAGGGGACGTCGACGCTTAGGCCGAGGGCGTCGATCCGCAGCGGGAGCGTGAGGAAGAGCTGCGGCAGCCAGTAGACCGGCAGGTAGTAGGCGAGGAAGCCGGCGACCGCGAGGGCGGCGGCGAGGACGAGCGCGAGGCGGTGGCGGCCGCGGATGAAGCGGACCTCGTCCTCGCTGAGGGTGTGGATCGCCTCGTCGTGCTCGACCGCGCGGACCGGGAGGCGGTGGAAGAAGCGGCGGTAGAGCGCGTT
>JAGQIT010001316.1 GCA_020431135.1 Myxococcales bacterium
GGCGAGGTCCGCCTCTACGGCGTGACGATGGAGCGCGAGCTCCCGGGGGTCGTCTGGGACGGCATGGCCCAGATCGGCGCCTTCACCAACCGGATGCTCGAATTCGACGCGGCGCACCTCAAGGCCCAGCTCGACCACCGCGAGGCCGACCTCGCCGTCTTCATGTTCGGCGGCAACGACATGATCCGGAAGATCAAGATGTCGACCTACGAGGGCGAGTACCGCGAGGTCATCAAGCACGTGAAGGGGGCGCGGCCGGAGATGGACTGCCTGGTCATGGCGCCGCTCGATCACGGCGTCCGCGACGGCGCGCGGATCATGTCGAAGCCGGTGGTCGAGCGCATGGTGAAGGCCCAGCGGGCGGCCGCCGAGGCCGAGGGCTGCGCCTTCTTCGACACCTGGACGGCGATGGGCGGCGACGGCTCGGCCGGGCGGTGGTTTAAGCGCAAGCCGCGGCTGATGGGCGGCGACCTCGGGCACGCGACCGGCAAGGGCCACCAGGTGATCGGCGAGCTCTTCTACCGCGCGCTCCTGGCCGCCTACATCGACTACCGCAAGCGCACCGACAAGGACGCGGCGGACGCGGGCGCGGCAGACAAGGGCGCAGCGGAGAGGGACGCGGCGGCGAAGGAGCCGGCGGGGGAGGGCGTCGCGGAGACGGACACAGCGAGCGACCCCGCGGAGACGAACGCGGCGGCGAGCGACGGCGCGGCGGCCCCGGCGAGCGCTGGCGAGCGCGAGGCGCCCGCGACTGTCGAGAGCGGAGCCAACCCATGAGCACGAGCCCCGACACGCGCACCCTCCACGGCGAATTCCTGCGGATCGCGGCCGCCTACGCCGAGCGCCCGGCGCTGATCGTCGACGGCGAGACCCTGCGCTACGCCGACCTGCGCGCGCGGGCGCAGGCGATCGCGGCGACCTTGCAGCGGACGCGTAGCGCCTCCCCGGGGGCCGACGACCTCCGCGAGAACGAGGAGGCGCCGCTGACCTGCGTTCTCGGCCAGCGCAGCGCCGCCGGGTTCACGGGGATCCTCGGCGCCCTGTGCTCGGGTCACGGCTACGTGCCGATGCTCCCGAGCTACCCCGCCGCGCGGATCGCCCTGATGATCCGGCGCTCGCGGGCGCGCGAGCTCGTCGTCGATCGCGGCGGCCTGCGCCTCCTCGCCGACGTCCTCGCGGCGGTCGAGACCCCGCTGCGCGTCCTCCTCCCGGACAGCGAGGTCGACCCCGCGCTGCGCGAGCGCTTCGCCGGCAAGCACACCCTCCTCGGCGCGGACGACCTCGCCGACGCGGCCGCCTGGACGGCGCCGACCGTCTCTAGCGACGCCGCGGCCTACCTCCTCTTCACCTCGGGGAGCACCGGCGAGCCGAAGGGCGTCGCCGTCGCCCACCGCAACATCGTCCGCTTCCTCGACGTCGTCCGCGAGCGCTACGACCTCCGCCCCGAGGACCGCTTCTCGCACATGTTCGAGGTCACCTTCGACCTCTCGCTGATGGATCTCTTCGGCGCCTGGTCGAGCGGCGCGTGCCTGTGCTGCCCGGACGCCAAGCAGCGCCTGCTGCCGGCGACCTACGTCACCCAGGCGGCGATCAGCGTGTGGTTCTCGGTGCCGTCGACGGCGCTGCTGATGAAGGACACGCGGACCCTCGAGGCGGGCGCGTTCCCGGGCCTGCGCCTCGCGCTCTTCTGCGGCGAGGCGCTCACCGTGCCGGTCGCCGCCGCCTTCGCCGAGGCCGCCCCCGCGGCGATCGTCGAGAACCTCTACGGACCCACCGAGCTGACGCTGGCGTGCACGCTCTACCGCTACGAGGCCGGCGACCCGGCGCTCGCCGAGGCCGACGTCGTGCCGATCGGCGCGCCCTTCCCGGGGATGCGCGCCAAGGTCGTCGACGCGCAGCTCCGCGAGGTCGCGGCCGGCGACAGCGGCGAGCTGATCGTCGCCGGGCCGCAGGTGGCGATCGGCTACTGGGACGATCCGGCGCGCACGGCCGCGTCCTTCGTCCGGCCGCCCGGCGAGGACGAGGTCTTCTACCGCACGGGCGATCGCGTGCGCCTCGACGCGCGCGGGATCCTCCGCTTCCTCGGCCGCCTCGATCATCAGGTGAAGATCCGCGGCTTCCGCGTCGAGCTCGGCGAGGTCGAGGCCGTGCTGCGCCGCGAGGCCGGGGTCGACGCCGCGGTCGCGCTCGGCTGGCCGGTGACGAGCAGCGGCTGCGCCGGCGGGATCGTCGCGTTCCTCGACGACGCCGCGGTCGACGTCCGGGCGCTGCGCCGCCGCCTGATGGAGCATCTCCCGCGCTACATGCTGCCGACGAAGGTCCACGTCGTCGACGCCTTCCCGCTCAACGCCAACGGGAAGATCGATCGCAACGCCCTCCGCGCTACGCTCGAGTGAGCGAGCCCTCCGCATTGCAGGGGGCCCGCGTCTGGGCGGTCGCGCGAAACTTGCGAATTTCGCGAAATTTGTGAACGTGCCGCTGAGCCCGAAGCCATGGCCCTACCGACGCTGACGAAAGAATCCCTGATCGAGCAACTCGAGGTCCACGCCCGCGACGACCTCGGCGACATCGACGAGGACACCGAGCTCTTCTCGAGCGGCCTCATCGACTCGTTCGCCATGGTCGAGCTCCTCGTCTTCCTCGAGAGGCACACCGGGACCAAGCTCGGGCCCGAGGACATCGACCTCGACAACCTCGACACCATCGGCCGGATCCTCAAGTTCGTCGACAGCAGGAAGCGGCGCTGAGATGACGGGCGCGGGGGTGAACGCAGGGAGCGCGGGGCGGAGCCCGGGGATCATCGTCCTCGGGGCGCCGCGCTCGGGGACGACCCTGCTGCGCCGCCTCCTCGACGCCCACCCGAACATCGCCTGCCCGCCCGAGACCTACC
>JAGQIT010000124.1:0-25878 GCA_020431135.1 Myxococcales bacterium
CCCGCTGCGCGTGGTGGCGCGCGACGAGCCCCGCCGCGTCGAGCTGCGAACGGACGTCCCCCGCCGCCTCCGCCAGCGCGTAGCTCTCCTCCGCAGCGGCGACGGCGGCCTCGAGGACGCCGGCCTTCGCCTGGGCGACGCTCAACGTGTTCAGGGCCACGCGCCGCTCGATCCCCGCGGCGTGCTCCCCCGCGCCCGCCTTCAGCAGCGCCGCCGCCTGCCAGGCCAAGCGCACCCCGGCGGCGGCCTCGTCGGCGAGGACGCAGCACTGGGCCGCGCGCGTCAGCAAGACCGCGTGGAGCACCGGCAGCGCCCCCGCGAGCGACCAGACCTCGGGGATCTCGAAGACGTCGCGGAGCGCCGCCCGGACCCGCCCGAAGACCCCCTCGTCGCGCAGGCGCTCCGGCTCGAAGATCGCCGCGACCTGACGCGCCGCCGCGAAGTAGGCGTTCGCCGCGTCGCCGAAGCCGCGCGCGCGCTCCCAGCCGACAGCGATGAGCAGCGTCGCGTCGAGCCGATCGCGGCCGCGATCCGAGGCGCCGAGCATCGCCGCCATGTCCTCCTGAGCGAGGTCGGGGCGACCGGCGTTCACGGCCAGCCACGCGCGGAGGAACCACGCCAGCGCCGGCGCGTGGACCTTGCCGATCGCCGCGCCGAGATCGATCTCCGCGACCCCGAGCGAGCGCACCGCCGCGACCCCGAGCTGTCCGAGGGTGAGGGCGGCGCTCGGCGCCTCTTCGCAGCCCGTGAAGGCGCGGCGAAAGAGGCGGAGCACCGCCGCAGGCGTCGCGCCCTCCGCGGACGCCTGCGCCCCCAGGCGATCGCAGGCCGCCGCCAAGCTCAGCTCCCCAGCGTCGACGGCGCGGCCGAGCCGCAGCGCAGAGTCGAAAAATGCGTCGTCCATGGAGCCGACAACTTAGCAGCCTTGTCGAGCGGCGCTCCGTCGGAGCCGAGACGGCCCCCGCGAACCAACGAAGCGAGCCGCGCCTCGCCGACCTCGGCGGGGACGCGGCTCGCCCACGACACCGGCGCTACGCCGCCGTCGGTCGCCCGCCCGGGAGCAGGCCGATCTCGATCAGCCGCTGGCGCAGGTACTCGCCCGCGGTGATCGCCTCCGGGTAGCGGTTCGGGTTGTCAGCGGTGACGCAGCACGGCAGCGTCTCGATGACGAACTCGGGGTTCGGGTGGTGGAAGAAGGGCATCGAGTAGCGCGGCTGGGCGCTGTAGGGCGCCGGCGGGTTGACGACGCGGTGGGTCGTCGACCGCAGCACATGGTTGGTCAGGCGCTGGAGCATGTCGCCGACGTTGACGACGATCGTCCCCTTGTCGATGACCACCGGCACCCACGCGCCCTCGCGGCTCAGGACCTCGAGGCCGGGCTCGCCGCTGGCGACGAGGAGGGTGATCAGGTTGATGTCCTCGTGCTGCCCCGAGCGGACCCCGCGGGCGCCGTCGGGATCGGCGATCGGCGGGTAGTGGATCGGCCGGAGGATCGAGTCGCCGTGGTCGACCTTGTCCTCGAAGTAGCCGTCGGCGACGCCGAGGTAGCGGGCGATCGCCCGGAGGAGCGCGTTGCCCACCCGCTCGAGGGTGTGGAAGAGCCCGAGGAGGCGGGGCTTAAACGCCGGCAGCTCCTTCGGCCAGACGTTCGCCGGGTAGAGATCGGCGTAGGGGCTGCCCTCCGGGAGCTCGCGGCCGACGTGCCAGAACTCCTTGAGATCGACGTCGCCCGAGTCCTTGGCGTGCTCGACCCCGAAGCGCGTGTAGCCGCGGGCGCCGCCCATGCCCTTGAGCTCGTACTGCAGGCGGGTCTCGAGCGGCAGGTCGAAGAACGCCTTGACCTGCTGGTAGGCGCCGTCGATCAGCGTCGGCGACACGCCGTGGTCGCGGATCGCGACGAAGCCGATCTCATGCCAGGCGGAGCCGAGATCGCGGGCGAAGCCGTCGAAGTCAGAGCGGTAGCGGCGGAAGTCGAGGACCGGGATCGTCGTCATGGCAGCTCCTGTCCGCGGGCCATCTTCAAACTGTCAGCGGGGCTCGGGACGCCGATGTGTAGATCATGTCCGCCCGCCTTGACGAGGGCGTTCGGTGAAAAGTCTGCGCCTCTCGGCGAACGCAGGGGTGCACGCAACGGCACGTTCTCGCGGCGCCGCGAGGCCTACGAGCGCAGCCTCACGGCGACCGGTGCGCCCGCTCGGAGCGCCCGCGGATCCCGACGCAGACGCAGACGCAGACACCTCGCCCGCAGCCTCATCCTCGCTCCGACGAGCGGGCGCACGCGGGCCCTGCAACTCGAGACAGGATCAGGAGCGCGACGTCACGACGCTCGACGAATCCCGTACGACGCGTCGCCGGAGCTCGCCTCCCGCGCCCTTCGGCTGCGCCCCGCGCTCGCCGAGATCAGCAGCGCCGCGGCGGCCCCGACGGCGAAGACCGCGACGGTGTCGACGTTCGCGCCGAAGCCGAAGTCGCCGACGCCGAGGAGCAGGGCGCACGCGGCGACGAAGTTCGCCCCGCCCCACAGCACGTTCGTCCGCGGCGCGGACAGGCCGACGGCACGCGGCCGCGCGAACGGGGTCGGGAACTCGTAGCCGCAGACCCCGTGCACCAGGTGCGGGAGGCTGTTGACCAGGAGCAGCGCGCCGAGACAGTGTGCGAAGAGTTCCATTGCCAGCCTCCGTTTCGTCCGTCTAAATTAAGCGGAGTCGCGACTCCGCTTGTCAAAGGGTTTCGGGATGCCGTCGAAGAAGAGACCGGCCGCGAAGAGGCGCCTGCGCGCCGACGCGGCACGAAACCGCGCCAAGATCCTGGCGGTCGCGGAGGCGCTGCTCGCCGAGCAGGGGCCGTCGCTCTCAACCGAGGAGGTGGCGCGGCGGGCCGAGGTCGGCGTGGGCACCGTCTTCCGCCACTTCCCGACGAAGGAGAACCTCCTCGTCACCGTCATCCAGTCGCGCCTCGAGCGGCTCACGGCGCAGGCCGACGCCATCGCCGAGCTCCCCGAGGACAGCGCCCTCTTCGCCTTCTTCGCGGCGGTCATCGAGCACACCGCGTCGACGCCGGTCGTGCTCCACGCCCTGACCGCCGCGGGGATCGACAGCGCGGACGTCCAGCGCGCAGCGATGTCGGAGTTCATGGCGGCGCTCGAGCGCCTGGTCCGGCGGGCGCAGGACGCCGCCGTCGTCCGTAAAGACATCACCGTCGCCGAGGTCTTCGACCTCCTGGTCGCGCTGGTCCACGTCGCCGAGCTCCGCGGACGGGGCTCACGCAGCGCACAGATCGCGCTGCGCGTGGTCCTCGACGGGCTCGGCGTCCGCGGGGCGAGCTCCTAGAGCGCCATCATCACGTCGTAGAGCGGGTCGAAGCCCGGCTTCCACAGGGCGTGGGCGAGGTCGGGGATCCGGCACGACGCGACCTCCTCGCCCGGGTTGCAGCCCTGGAACTCGAGGCAAGGCGAGGGCTCGACGGGCTCGGTCTGGGCGCCGCAGCCCTGGCGCGCGCGGAAGCCCGCGAGCGTCGCCTCCTCGTCCGCGTGCCGCGTCACGTCCTCCTCGCCCATCACGCTCATCACCTTCACCGCGCCGCTGCACTGCTGCGAGTTCGGGCCGTTGTAGGGGTCGCACACGCCCGGTCCGTAGGAGAAGCAGCGGCCGCCCGAGGGGAAGATCGCCCGCACCCGATCGCCGCGGAGGCAGCCGAGGTGGAAGGCCATCTGGCCGCCGTTGCTGTGGCCGATCACGTAGACGCGGTTGAGGTCGACGCAGTGCTCCGCCGCGAGCTTGTCGAGCACCTGATCGAAGACCTGGACGCTCGCCTCGAGGTTGAAGGGGACGAAGTGGTTCTCGTTCCACTCCTGGCTCGGCCAGCCCTGCGGGGCGACGTTGATCGAGAAGCCGTCGTTGGCCGCGCTGTTCTTGTCGAGGCGGAACTGGTCGGTGTTCGCGGTCCCGCCGACGCCGTGGTAGCTGAAGATCACGGCGTGCGGCGTGTCGGCGTCGTAGGGCGTCGGCACGAAGAGGTCGTAGGAGCGCTCGACCCCGTCGACCAGCGTCGTCAGCCCGCTGAAGTGGCCGCCCTCCGCCTCGAGGCCGCAGCCGGCGCTCGGCAGGACGTCGACCACGCCGCCGGTCGTCGCCTCGCCGGTCGTATCGCCGGTGCTCCCGTCGGTCGCGCCGCCGGTCGTCGACGTGCCGGTCGAGCCGGTGGTCCCCGCCGTCGTCGCGTCGCTGTCGGCGGTCGTCCCGGAGGTCGTGTCCGCGCCCGTCTCGGTCCCGCCGCTCGACGTCGTCCCGGTCGTCGCGTCGCCCGTCGTCGCCGTCGTCCCGCTGCTCGTCCCAGCGCCGGTCGTCGCCGCCGTCGTCGCGTCGCCGGTCGTCCCTGTCGAGCCGTCGTCGCCCGAGCAGCCGCCGACGATCAGCGCGAGCGCGGCGATCGTCGCCCAGCGCGACGCGGTGGACCGACAGAGAGGGGAGACGCGCGGGGAGCGGAGCATCCCGAGATCGTCGTGGGGCGCCCGGGGGGTGTCAACACGGCGCCGCGTAGGGGGTCCGCAGACCCCTCCGCTGCGCCGCCAGACCACGACCGCAGGTCAGGGCAGCAGCGCGCCGGCGATGCACGCCGACGAGAAGTTCGCCAGCGTCGCCGCGACCAGGGCGAGGGCGCCGACGCGGGCGATGTCCGACTTTCGCGACGGCACCAGCGCCCCGAGGCCGCCGATCTGGATGCCGATCGACCCGAGGTTGGCGAAGCCGCAGACGGCGAAGGTGGCGATCGCCACCGAGCGCTCGCTGAGGATCGTCTTCGCCGCCGCGAGCTGCTGGTAGGCGACGATCTCGTTGACGACCGTCCGCGTGCCGAGGATCGACCCGACGGTCTGGGCCTCGGCCCACGGGATCCCCATCAGCAGGGCGAGCGGCGCGAACACCCAGCCGAGGATCCGCTCGAGGGTGAGCGGATCGCCGCCGATCGGGATCACCCCGAGCATCGCGTTGATCAGCGACACCAGGGCGATGAAGGCGATGAGCATCCCGCCGACGTTGACCGCGAGCTTGAGCCCGTCGCTGGCGCCGTTGGCCGCCGCGTCGAGGACGTTGACGTTGCTCTCGATCGGCGCCGCCTTGACGACGCCGGCGGTCTCCGGCGTGCCGGTCTCCGGGTAGATGATCTTGGCCATCACCAGGGAGATCGGCGCGGTCATGGCGACGACCGTCAGCAGGTTGCTCATGTCGACGCCGCCGATCATCACGTAGGCGCCGAGGATCGCCCCCGAGACCGAGGCCATGCCGGCGACGACGACGCAGAAGAGCTCCGACTCGGTGAGCGTCGCCAGGTAGGGGCGGATCGTCAGCGGCGCCTCGCTCTGGCCCATGAAGACGCTGGCGGCAACCGCCAGGGCCTCGGCGCCCGAGACCCCAAAGAGGCGGACCATCGCCTTGGCCATCACCTTGACGATCGCCTGCATCACGCCGAGGTAGTAGAGGACGCCGAAGAGCGTGGCGACGAAGACGATCGTCGGCAGCACCTGGAAGGCGAAGATGATCGTGTTGGTCGGCGGCATGACCTCGCCGACCGTGCCCGAGCCGAACTTGCCGAGCTCGCCGTAGACGAAGCTCGAGCCGGCGAACGAGTGGTTGAGCACCGAGGTCACGGCCTGCGCCGCGACCTCGAGGATGTCCGCGCCGCCGGGCATCCGCAGGAGGATCAGCGCCAGGATCCACTGGCTGAGCATCC
This sequence comes from Myxococcales bacterium, assembly GCA_020431135.1. GTDB lineage: Bacteria > Myxococcota_A > Polyangia > Nannocystales > Nannocystaceae > JADJRG01. The sequence goes on from JAGQIT010000124.1 coordinate 5,728, forward strand.
CGGCGCCGACGACCTTGGGGCTGACGGCCTTGCGGTCGCGGCTGAGCCCGTAGGCGATGCCCAGCATCACAAAGTAACCAACAATGCTCAGCGCCAGCTCCATCCGTGGTCTCCCGGCTCCAGCGGCCTTGGTAGCACGGCCCGGCGCGCCGTTAGAAGGACGATCTGCGCCCCGCAGCCCGTGGTGAAAGTCCCACGCGCCCTCGCTTACCCTCGTCGACCCCGATGGCTCGGCCGAAACCCGCGGTACGACCCGGTTCGGCGGCGTTTCGTCCGAACAATCGGGGCGACGCTCGCTACGCGCGGCCACGCGAGACCTCCACCGCAGGCTGCGAACGCAGGAGCCTCGCTTGACTTCGCGGCCCCCGATCATCGACAACCCGAGGAGATCGGAGGCGACGATGGAACCCTCAGTGCACGCCCTCTCCCACCCCCTGGTCGCCCGTGATCTCACGCTCCTGCGGGCGAAGAGCACCGGCTGCGAGGGCTTTCGCGCCGTCATCCGCCGGATCGCCCGGGCCCTCGCCGTCCACGCCCTCGCCGACGTCGCCACCCGCGAGGTGACCATCGACACCCCGCTGGAGCCGGCCAAGGGCTGGGAGATCGCCGAGTCGGTGGTCCTCGTCCCGGTCCTCCGCGCCGGCCTCGGCCTCGTCGACGGCTTCCTCGACGCGCTGCCCGAGGCCCGCGTCCTCCACCTCGGCCTCGTCCGCGACGAGGAGACCCTGCGCCCGAGCTGCTACCTGTCGAAGCTCGCGTCGCTGCGCCCCGACGAGCGGGTCTACGTCCTCGATCCGATGCTCGCCACGGGCGGCTCGGCGGTCGCCGCCCTCGACATGGTCCGGGCGATGGGCCTCGAGCGCCCGCCGAGCTTCGTCTGCGTGGTCGCCGCGCCCGAGGGCGTCGCCAAGATCCACGAGCACCACCCCGACGTCCCGATCCTCACCGCCGCGATCGACCGCGCGACCGACGACAACGGCTTCATCCGCCCCGGCCTCGGCGACGCCGGCGATCGCCTCTTCGGCGGCTGAGCCCCGCGCCCTCCCCTGCCCCGCGAGCCGACGATGGCCAAGCTCTACTTCCGCCACGGGACGATGGACTCAGCGAAGACGCTGAACCTCCTCGCCGTCGCTCACAACTACCGCTCGCAAGGCAAGCGCGTGCTCCTCCTCAAGCCGCGCCTCGACGTCCGCTTCGGCGACCGCCAGATCGCCTCGCGGGCCGGCCTCCAGGCCGAGGCCGACGTCCTCCTCGACCGCGACTCGATCCTCGACCCCGCGGACTACGCCGACGTCGACTGCCTCCTCGTCGACGAGGCCCAGTTCCTCTCGGCGTCGGTCGTCGAGCAGCTCCGCCACCTGACCAAAAAGCCAGGCTTCCCGGTGATCTGCTACGGCCTGCGCACCGACTTCCGCACGCGCCTCTTCGAGGGCTCGCGCCGCCTCCTCGAGCTCGCCGACTCGATCGAGGAGGTCAAGGTCACCTGCCAGTTCTGCAACCGCAAGGCGATCCTCAACCTGCGGATGGCCGGCGGCATCCCGTCGCTCGAAGGCGAGCAGATCGAGCTCGGCGGCAACGACTGCTACGCGCCGGTCTGCTACAACTGCTACGACGCGAGGTTCGCGGTCAGCGGCCTCGCCACGGACATGTAGCGCGCCCGCCGAGGCCCGCTGCGCGGGCGCGAGGGAGTACGCGAGAGATGGCCGCTGACCCGATGGACTTCGACCGCGCCGACGACGAGCTCGCGGCGGCCCTCGTCGCCGTCGGGGCGGCGCGGAGGAGCTCGCGCGTCGCGGCGCTCTTCGCCGTCCGCGAGGCCTTCGCCGGCCTCGCCCTCTGCGCCCTCCTCGGCTACGGCGTCGCCCATCTCATCAGCGCCGATCCCCTCGCGCTCATCCTCGGCCTCGTGGGCGCCGGCGCCCTCGCCTGGCTCGGCGCCGTCCTCTGGGCGCCGCACGTCTTCGCCCCGAGCGCCGAGATCGACGGCCAGCTCCTCGACGCCTACAGCAAGGCCGAGCGCGCCCTCGACGACCTCCGGCTCGACCGCCCGAAGCTCGCCCTCGGCTGGGGTGAGGCGACGCCGAGCCGCTGGTCCTATCGCCGCCAGCTCGTGACGATCGCGGCCACGCGCCGCGCCCTCGACGAGGCCCGCCGCGCCGAGGTCCGCAGCCTCGGCGGCTGAGACCGGCGCGGCGCAGAGGCGCGGCCGAGGCGTTCGCCGCCGGGTGCCGTGACGTCGCCGCGGGCTCGCCGCGACACACGCGCGACGACGACGGCGAGCCCCGTCCTCACCGAGCTCGCCGTCGATGCGCGGCCACTAGTAGAGCGCCCGCAGCCCCTTGACGTCGCCCTTGCCGAGCATACGCCCGCCCGAAGCACACGGCGCGGTCGACGGCGCCATCGTCTGGTAGCAGCCGCTGTGATCGAGGCCGAAGCTGTGCCCAAACTCGTGGGCGGCGACGGCCCGCAGCGAGAAGCGGTTGCTACAGCCCGACGGCGCGCTGTTGCCCGCGAACCAGCTCTTCTGGTTGTTGTACTTCTGGTCGGTCTCGGTCGCCGCGCCGCCGCTGCGCCAGGTGCAGGCGACGCCGAGGGTGCCGCTCGGGAAGCTCGTCGCCCAGCCGACGACGTTCTTGCCGTCGCCGGTGTTGCACGAGATCACCCCGCCCGAGGCGCTGATGTTCGGCGCCGTCGAGGTCGTTCCCTTGTAGGTGTGCGTCGCGGAGACCTGATCGGCCATGCCACAGGAGTTGCGCGAGCCGGTGCTCGTCGACGCCGCGTACTTCAGCGCGTCGATCGTCCCGGTCTTGCCGACCGACGACGGCCGGTTGGCGTCGCGGTAGTACCAGTTGATCCGTTGGTTCCACTTGTGCGGCAGGAGCTTGTAGCTGGTGTCCGTGCACTTGCTCGCGCAGGCGTGCGAGACCCCGCCGTCGCTGAAGCCGAGGCCCGGGAGGCGGAGGCGGACGATCCCCTCCTCATCGGTCGCAAGGTCGGCGATGTACATCGCGCCGTCGTCGTAGAGGACCTCCATCACCACGCCGTCGCCGGGCTCGGGGACGACGGCGGCGATCCCCTCGGCGATCTCGACCTCGTCGCCGGGGGCGGCGTCGAGGACGAACGCGTCGTCGTCGGGGTCCGCGTCAGGGCGGTCGTCCGCGGGCTCCACGTCGGCCGCGGGGGCGAGCTCGGGATCGCCGGCGAACTCCGCCGCGTCCGCGGCGTCGACGGGCTCATCGTCGGCCGCGCACGCGGCGAGGCCGAGACCAAAGGCGAGGGCGACGAAAGGAAGGCTCAGGCTCTTGAGGCGGGTCATCTCTCCTCCTTGGAGATCAGTCGAGTGAAGGTGAAGGAGACCGCGCCGCGACGTCCCTGTCTGTGAAGCCTGGCACGGGGACGGCAGCGACCAATGGCCCCGATCCGCCCGACAAAGCGGGTCCTGGGGGTGATCGACCTCCGCCACGCAGCGGCGCTTTTCGCCGCCGCCGCGAACACTCCCCTCACGCGCGGGCAATTGTTCCAAGGCCGGCCGCGTTGAAATCTCCGCGACGCGGCCACGCAGGCGGGCGAGCGGAGAGCAGAGCCTCGCTCGCCGCGATCTCGCGGTCCGCTCCGTCCGTCAAAGAATGTCCCAAGAGACATCCCCAAGGACGCGGGCACATCGGCGCAGAGGCGCTGCGCCCCCTCTGTTCGCTCGGCCAGGAGCCCGCCGCCGCCTAGGCGCGGAGGTAGAAGTCCTCGCACATCCCGAACCAACCGTCGACCGCGACGTCCCCCTCGCCGGCCGCGATCTTCCCGCGAAAGGCGCCAAACGGCCCGCGGTAGCGCGACTTCAGGATCCCGGCGTTGATGTCGACCGTCCGCACAGCCTCTGGCACAAAGGTCAGGTCGACCTGGCCGCGACGATCGCGGATCCGCCACGGCTTGCCGACCGCCGCGACGCCGCCGTCGATCGTGAAGTCGACGGGCGGCAGGAGGTGGAGGCCGCCGTCCGCCCACAGGCAGTTCTCGTTGTAGGCCTCCTGATCGACGACCTGGTTGTTGGTCAGGTTGAAGCCCGCGACGCCGCCCGGGCCCGCGTGTCCGGCGGTCGCCCAACGCCAGGTCATCACCCACGGGTAGAAGCCCTTGTGGACGTCGGCGAGGGCGTAGCAGCGGGCGCGGTCGAAGGCGAAGCGCTCGCCGCCGACCTCGAGCTCCCCCTCGCAGGGGATCACGCACTTGTGCGAGTAGAGGGCGCCGCCGTTGGGCAGCGGCAGCGAGACGACGATCGGCGTCTGCGCGTCGGCGGCCGGGGCCAGCGGCTCGAAGAGCGTGAAGCGCCCGCGCGCCGCCGGCAGGGCCCGCGTCGCCGCGACCTCGAAGTCGATGCGGTGCTCGCCGGCCTCGGGCGGGTCGAGGCGGTTGGCGAAGCCGAGGCGCATGCCGCCCTGCGAGACCTCGACCTCGCCGGCCGCCAAGGTCGCCGGCACGCGCAGGCGCCACGGCGGCACGCGGCGCTCGTAGAAGAGGGTCTTGCCCTCGGCCCGATCGAAGAGGCAGACCTGGGCGAGCGCCAGCCACTTGGCGTCGAAGAGCGCGAGCGACAGGTACCAGTCGTCGCTGACGACGGCGAAGTGCTGCCACTCCTTGAGGCGAAGGCGCCGGAGGAGGCGCGGACCGAAAGCGGCGTCGAGCGGGTTGATGTCGGCGAACGGCGCGGCGAAGGTCCCGAGCTCGAAGCGGCCGTCACGGACCCAGGACGGCGGCGTCGGCAGCAGCGGCCGCGTCACCTAGCGGGCCTCCTCGATGATCACGGCGGTGCCGTAGGCGAGGATCTCGGCGGCCGCGGCCATCACCGTCGAGGTCGTGATCCGGAGGCCGACGACCGCGTTGGCGCCGAGCTCGAGGGCCTCGGCGCGCAGGCGATCGAGCGCCTGCTCGCGGCTCTGGGCGAGCATCGCCGTGTAGCGGGTGACCTCGCCGCCGACGAGGGTGCGCAGGCCGGCGAGGAAGTCGTGGCCGACGTTGCGGGTGCGGACGGTGTTCCCGCGGACGAGGCCGAGAACCCGGACGATCCGGTAGCCGGCGATCGCGTCGGTGGTGGTCATCATCATCGAGCCGCCGGGCCGCGCCTGGAGATCGGCGGCGTGGCGGAGCGCAGGGGTGGTCGTCATCGTTGCACGTCCTTGTAGGGGTCGCTGCGGTGCGTCGCCACGCGGACACGGATGAACGAGGCGACGAGGATCAGGAGCCCGGCGACGAGGGCCGCCGAGCCGGTCAGCGGCGCGGCGAAGGAGGCCACCAGTCCGCCGAAGAAGAGCGCGAGGCCGACGCCCCGCTCGATCGTCGTTCGCCGCGACGTCTCGACCTTGGCGATCGCGTGGTCCGCCTCGACACGGGCGAGCCAGCCGCCGCCGAGACGGCCCTGCTCCTCGCTCCGCGCGATCGCCTGGCGGAGCTCCGGCTCGGCCTCGACATAGAGTGCGAGCTCCTCACGCTCGGCCTCGGAGACCTCTCCACGGGTGACGCGGGCGAGGAGCTCCTCGACGCGCTGGCGCTCCGGGTCGTCCACCCGCGGATTCTACCCCGCCCCGGGGGCCCCCGGCGGCATTCCTAAAAATGCCCTCCACGGCCACCTGTGGCCCCGTAGAGGCGTGTTCTTCGCAGTCGCTAGGTGCCGCGAGCCGCGGCCGCGGGCCCCCCCCGCACGGACCGGGCCCCGCCGCCGGACCGCCCTCGTCACCGGCGACCCGCTCAGTCGGCCCCGTAGAGCGAACCACCTCGCCTGTCACGCGGCGCCAACGCCGACCCCCGCGAGTTATCCACAGCCTCCTCCGCCGGATGTCCCCAGAAGCATCCACAAATAGGGCGATCTCAGCGTCTTTGTGACGTTTGTGTGACCAACGAACTCGAGGCCGCCGCGTCGCAGTTCGTTGATCATCCATGATCGCCGGTGATCACGGGCGCTTGTCGACGATCACACCAGGAGCAAGGCGACACGCGGCGAGGATCACACGCGGATCCTTCGCCGATCACGCGATGCCGCGCCCGTTATAATCCGGACCCGACGATCACCCTGTGATGCACCGTCGGCACAGCGCAGCTCTCCTCGGCCTCGCCCTCGTGGCCACAGCGGCCCCCTCCTGCGGCCGCGAGCCGCTCGAGCGCATCTGTCCGGACATCGCCGCGGGCGACCTGGTGATCACCGAGATCCGCGGCAAGCAGTCCGATCCCGCCGACACCTACGGCCAGTGGATCGAGGTCTACAACCCGACCGACGCGGCGATCCCCCTCGCCGGGATCACCTTCTACCTCTACAAGCTCGACGGCTCCGGCGACTTCCGCTTCCTCATCCGCGACCTCGACGCGGAGGTCCCGGCCGGCGGCTACGCGGTGCTCGCCGGCGAGGCCGCGGCCGACAAGGACTTCACGACCTACACCTTCACGAGCGACGAGGACGGCGATCTCTACGCCGCGGCGATCATCGAGGTCTACAGCTGCGAGAACGAGGTCGACCGCATGCTCTACCGCTCGCTGCCCGCGCTCGGCACGCTAAGCCTCGACGGCGCCGTCCCGCCGAGCGCCGAGCTCAACGACACCACCGACGATCCGATCTGGTGCGTCGACGCGACGCCGCCCGATCCCAACCAGCCGATCATCGAGCTCGGGATCCGCGGCACCCCGGGGGAGGCGAACCGCCCGTGCATGTGAGTCGCCGCTGGAGGCTCCGCCAGCTCGGCCTCGCCGCCCTCGTCGGCGCCGTCGCCCTCGCCGGCTGCGCGAAGAGACAGGGCGTCCGCCGCTACGATCGCACCCAGCTCGAGGAGAGCCTCAAGAACCCCGAGGACTCCGGCCTCCTCCTCCTCGGCTCCTTCCCCCTCCTCAAGGTGATCGACGGCGACACCCTCAAGGTCGCCGGCCTCGACCAGACCCTGCGCCTGCTGGCGATCGACACCGAGGAGACCTTTAAAAAGGAGAAGGAGCGCCGCGCCTTCGAGCAGGGTTGGGAGCGCTACCTCGCCGAGGCCGAGGCCAAGAGCCGCGGGCCGGTGAAGATCCCGACGCCGCTCGGCGAGGACGCCAAGCACTTCGCCGCCGACTTCTTCAAGGGCGTGCGCACCGTCCACCTCGAGCGCGACCACCCGGGCGAGGTCCGCGGCCGCTTCAACCGCTTCCTCACCTACGTCTTCGCCGACAAGGGCGGCGAGCGCCTCAACTACAACGTCGAGTGCGTGCGCGCCGGGATGTCGCCCTACTTCACGAAGTACGGCTACTCCCACCGCTTCCACGACGAGCTCGTCGCCGCCCAGGCCGAGGCCCGCGCCGCCCAGCGCGGGATCTGGGATCCGGCGAAGATGCACTACACCGACTACGACGCGCGGATCGCCTGGTGGAACGCCCGCGCCGACTACATCGCCGCCTTCGAGGAGGAGGCCGAGGGACGCGACGACTACGTCATCCTCACGCGCTTCGACGCCGGCGAGCGCCTCAAGGCGCTCGAGGGCCGCGAGGTGACGATCCTCGCGACGATCGCCGACATCCGCTACTCGAAGAACGGGCCGATCAAGGTGCTGCTCGGCCGGCGGATGTTCTCGGACTTCCCGGTGATCTTCTTCGATCACGACGTCTTCGAGCAGACCGGCATGCGCCGGCACAAGGGCGAGCACGTCCGCGTCCGCGGCGTCCTGACCACTTGGTACAACAAGTACAAGAAGGAGGACGTCCTCCAGATCGAGGTCAAGCTCCCGGGCCAGGTGCGGCTCTCGCCGGTCGTCCGCCCCGGCAGCGAGCCGCCGCCGGGCGCCGCGGGCGACGAGGTCCAGGAGCCCGCGGACGCCGCGACCACCGAGCCCGCCGCGGCCGAGGCCGCGAGCCCCGAGCCCGCCCCCGACGACGCCCTCCAAGGCCAGTCGCAGAGCGGCGCCCAGACCCAGTCCCAGACCCGGGATGACGACGACCGAGACGACGCTGCCCACGACGATCACGAGGATCGTGACGACGACGCGGAGCGCGACGCCGAGGACGGCGAAGCCGCGCGCACCCAGGCCCGCGCGGCGCGGACGCGCCGCTCCGCCGCCCCAGCCTAGCCATAACGAGGATCCGATGACCCGCACGCCCCCGCACCACCCGCACACGTTGTCCCGCCGCGGCCTCGCCGTCCCGGCGGCGCTCGGCCTCCTCCTCGGCGGCGTCGGCCTCGGCTGCAACGGCGGCACCGTCGACAGCGACAGCGACACGGACACGAGCACGGGCGCGTGCGCGGCCGACATCGCCTCCGGCGCCCTGGTGATCACCGAGGTCATGGCCGACCCCGAGGGCGCCGACGACGGCCGCGAGTGGTTCGAGGTCTACAACGCCAGCGGCGACACGGTGAACCTCAAGGGGGCCGTCCTCGCCTACTCGAAGACCAACGGCGACAGCCCCAAGGCGCATACGATCAGCGTCGACCTCGAGATCGCCCCCGGGCAGTACATGACCTTCGGCGACGTCCTCCCCGAGGCCGCGCCGGCGCACATCGACTACGGCTACGCCAACGACCTCGGGAGCATGGGCAACACCGCGGGGCGCCTCCAGGTCGTCTGCGGCGACACGCTCGTCGACCAGGTCCTCTACACCGACGTCAAGCAGCGCTTCACCCGCTCGTTCACCGGCAAGCTCGACCCCGACTCGGTCGCTAACGACGACCAGAACAACTGGTGCCTCGCGCCTGAGGTCTACGACCCGATCACCGACGAGCACGGCAGCCCGCGCGCGGCCAACCCCGACTGCCCGCCGCCGCCGCCCCCCGAGGGCCAGTGCTGGGACGGCGACATGATCCGCGACATCGTCGCGCCGCGCCCCGGCGACCTCGTGATCAACGAGTTCCACGCCAACCCGATGGTCGTCGACGACGCCGACGGCGAGTGGATCGAGCTCATGGCCCTCGCCGCCGTCGACCTCAACGGCCTCTCCCTCGGCAAGGAGCCGATCGACGTCCTCCAGACCCTCGACGCCGCGGACTTCCCCGAGTGCCTGCGCGTCGAGGCCGGCGACTACGTCGTCTTCGCCCGCGAGCTCGACATGGGCGTAAACGGCGGCATCCCGCAGGTCGATCACGCGCTCGACTTCTCGCTCAACAACAGCAACAGCGGCATCTTCCTCGCCAACAGCGACGGCGAGGTCATCGACGCGATCACCTACGCGAGCACGACCGACGGCGCCGCCAGCAGCCTCGACCCGGCCTTCGCCACCGCCGACGCCAACGACGATCCGAACGGCTGGTGCCCGGCCGAGGCGGCCTACGGCGAGGGCGACCTCGGGACCCCCGGCGCCGCCAACCCGAGCTGCCCGCAGCCGCCGCCCGAGGATCAATGCGACGACAACGGCGAGTGGCGCGACATCGCCTTCCCTGCGGTCGGCGACCTCGTGATCACCGAGGTCATGGCCAACCCCGAGGCGGTCGCGGACGCCGACGGCGAGTGGCTCGAGATCTACGTCGGCGCCGACATCGACCTCAACCGCCTCGTCCTCGGCAAGGAGCCCGGCGCCGTCCTGCAGACCCTCGGGGCCGACGACGCGACCTGCATGCCGGTGGCCGCCGGCACCTACATCCTCCTCGCCGCCAACGGCGACATGGCGACCAACGGCGGCCTCCCCGAGCCGACCTACCCGCTCGACTTCAGCCTCGGCAACAGCGGCGGGCCGCTCTTCGTCGCCCTCCCCGGCGCCGACGACATGACCCCCGGCGAGGTCCTCGACGACACGACCTACGCCGCGTCGGCGGCCGGCCACAGCCGCGCCCTCGACCCGAGCCAGCTCAACCCGCTCGGCAACGACGACCCGATGAACTGGTGCGACGCCGCCGACGCGGACGTCTACGGCGCCGGCGACTTCGGCACCCCGGCCGCGGCGAACAGCTCGTGCGGCGTCGTCAACCCGGGCCTGTGCGACGACAACGGCGACATGCGCGAGCCGGTCAAGCCGGCGATGGGCGACCTCACCTTCACCGAGTACATGGCCAACCCCAACGCCGTCTCTGACGGCAACGGCGAGTGGTTCGAGGTCCAGGTCAACGGCACCTTCGACCTCAACAACCTCCAGCTCGGCAAGCAGCCCGGCAACGTCGAGCAGACCCTGGTCGCCACCGAGTGCCTCAGCGTCGCCCCGGGCGACATCCTCGTCTTCGCCCACTCGGACGACCCCCTCGTCAACGGCGGCCTCCCGCAGGTCGACCACCTCTTCGGCTTCAGCCTGGTGAACAGCAACGGCGGCCTCTTCGCGGCGATCGACGACATGGTGATCGCCGAGATCGACTACGCCTCGTCCTTCACCGGCGCCGCGACCAGCCTCGACCCCAACGGCGTCGACTGGTGCGCCGCCGTCGACCCCTACGGCGACGGCGACCTCGGCACCCCGGGCGCCGTCAACCCCGAGTGCGGGATGATGATGATGGGCGATCAATGCCTGGAGAACGGCAACCCGCGCGACATCGTCTTCGCCGGCCCGGGCGACCTCGTGATCACCGAGTTCATGGCCAACCCGGCCGCCGTGGCCGACAGCGCCGGCGAGTGGTTCGAGATCGCCGCCGTCAACCCGGTCGACCTCAACGGCCTCAAGCACGCCAAGCTCGCCGCCGACCTCGGCGGCGCCGCGCCGCTCGTGAGCAACGACTGCGTCGCGCTGGCCGCCGGCGACCACGTCCTCTTCGCCAAGAACACCGACCCGAACCTCAACGGCGGCCTCCCGGAGGTCGACTTCGAGATGAACATCTCGCTGAACAACTCCTCCAGCGGGATCGCCATCGGCGTCGCCGACGTCGTCGTCGACGAGGTCCTCTACGTCGCCTCGCAGGCGGCCGGCAAGAGCGTCTCGCTCGACCCCGGCTCCTACAACGCCGACCTCAACGACGACGCCGACATGGCGCCCTGGTGCGCCGGCGTCGATCCCTACGGTGACGGCGACCTCGGCACCCCGAAGGCGGTCAACCCGGCATGCGGCTAGCCTCCCCGCGCCTCGCCTGGGCCCTCCTCTTCGCCGCCGCCGCGGCCTGCGACGGGCCGCCGGCGACGACCAGCGATCCCGGCGAGGATCCCTGCGGGCCGACGCGGGCGACCGTCGCCCGCGTCGTCGACGGCGACACCATCGAGCTGACCACCGGCGAGCGCGTCCGCTACCTGATGATCGACACGCCGGAGAGCACCCAGGGCCAGCTCGACTGCTACGGCCAGGAGTCGAAGGCCGTCAACGAGGAGCTCGTCGACGGCGCTGAGATCACGCTGCAGTACGACGCCAAGTGCACGGACACCTACGGCCGCCTCCTCGCCTACGTCTACACCGACGAGGGCGAGGTCAACCGGATCCTCGTCCGCCGCGGCTACGCCTGCGTCTATCACATCCCGCCGAACGGCGACGATCGGGTCGCCGAGTTCCGCGCCCTCGAGGCCGAGGCCCAGACCCTCGGCAGCGGCCTCTGGGGCGCCTGCACGATCCCCACCTGCGTCCACTAGCCGGCCTCACGTTCTCCCCGCTCCCCGCTCTCGTTCCCGTTCTCGCCGCACTCGCCCGCGCTCCCCTCCCCGCCCGCGACCGCACCGCCCGATGCCCAAGGCAAGGAAGACCCGCCCGGCCCCGCGCCGGCTCGCCGCCGCTCTGCTCGCCGTGGGCGTTTTCGCGCCGCTGACGGCCGCCGCCGCGCCCTACGAGACCTTCATCGACGTCGACGACGAGGAGGACCTCCAGGACCTCAACGCCGCCGGCGACATCACCGGCGAGACCTACGAGACCCTCGTCGAGCTCATGCGCCGCGGCGTCGACCTCAACGAGGCGACCCGCGACGACCTCTACACCCTCCCCAACCTGAGCTACGAGCAGGTCGACGCGATCATCGCCTTCCGCAAGGAGGTCGGCTACATCGCCGACCCGGCGTCGCTCGTCGTCTCGGGGGTGATCGACCAGAAGACGATGGCGGCGATCGCCTCCTTCCTCGTCGTCAGCGAGGCCGGCCGCAAGCTGCGGATGACCAACGGCCGGATCCGCTACCGCACGGCCTTCTCCCAGCGCGACCGCCAGGTCCCGCCGATGGCCCTCGACGCCCAGATCCAGACCGCCCGCCACCTCTCGCTCGGCTTCGCCGCGGTCCTGAACCGCCTCCAGCCCGGCGACGTCCGCTGGGATCCCAACCGCCAGGCGCTGAGCGCCGAGGGCCCGGCGCCGCGCCTGCGCCTGCCCAAGGTCTACGCGATGTGGGACACGGAGAAGTGGGGGATCATCGCCGGCACCTACCGGATCGGCTTCGGCCAGCGCCTGACCTTCGACAACACGCGCAACTACACGCCCAACGGCTTCTACCGCGATCAGTACATCTACCCGCGGCGCGTCGACCTGACGGGCGCCTGCCGCGAGTCGGCGGGCGAGCTCGGCGAGTCGCCCTGCGCCGGCGAGATCGGCGACACGTACATCACGCCCGACTTCCGCTGGCAGCAGACGCTGCGCGGGATCGCGGTCGGGGCCAAGCACATCGACGCCGGCCCCGGGTGGATCCAGGCCTACGGCTGGGGCTCCTATGATCATAAGGACATCTACCAGTACCGCCTGTACAACGCCGAGCTGTGCGAGGATCCGGCGAACGACGACGACCCGGCCTGCGCCGCCCTCGACGTCTACAAGCGCCGCGACAACCCGCTCGAGCCGACGACCGAGCTGAGCTACGCGACGCTGCCGCGGATGTACCGCGAGGCGATCGGCGGGGCCAACGCGAGCTACTTCATCAACCGGCGCTCGCACGTCGGCGTCACCGGCTACGGCGCCGACATCAAGTGGCTGACCGAGGGCGCTGACCTCGACTTCCAGGAGTGGGACCGGACCCCCTACGGCGGCCCCTTCGGCGCCCTCGGCCTCAACGGCGCCTGGGGCCACCGCTGGTCGGACCTCGGCGTCGAGGTCGCCCGCTCCTTCGACTCGATGCGCCAGAAGACGCCAGAGACCGGCGGCGGCGGCTTCGCGGCGATCGCCCGGCACACGGCGACCTGGGGCACCAAGAACGCCCACCAGATCGAGACGATCCTCCGCTTCTACGACACCGACTACTCCAACCCCTACGCCCGCCCGCTGTCGTCGCCGGACATCTTCGACGGCACGCGCGCGCGCGACGAGGCCGGCGGCCGCCTCCTCTACCAGGGGCGCTTCAACAAGAAGTACAACCTGCGGACCTACGTCAACCTGTGGATGTCGCCGAGCGATCGGACGCCGCAGATGATCACCTACCTGCGCGCCGACGCCCAGGTCGCCAAGTGGGTGGTCCCCGGGCTGTGGCTCCAATACCAGGACAAGGACCTCCGGCAGGGCGGGCGCGAGGAGTGCTTCGGCGGCGACCCGACGTACTCGTCGCTGGTCTCGGGCGACGACGACTTCGAGGACATCCCGCTCCCCGGCCTCGAGGAGACCGAGCCGCCGCGCTGCCGCGGCGCGCAGATGCGGATCAACGTCCTCGCCAAGTTCATCCCCCACCGCAAGGTGACGATCACGCCGCGCTACCAGCACCGCTGGATCGACGACAGCCGCTACACCGGCCGCTTCCGCCAGGACGCCCAGGCGTGGCTGACGGTCAACGCCCGCCCGCTCGACCCGATGCGCGTCCGCCTGCGCATGCGCTACCTCTTCCAGGGGATCGACGACAACACGTACCTGGAGCAGTCGCTGTGGAGCTACCTCAGCGTCGGCTACCTGTTCAAGCGGACATTCCTCGCCCAGATCCGCTACGACGTGTACACCTGGCTCGACGCCCGCGAATCGACGCAGTCGCGGATCCCGTCGCCGGAGAACCGCCTCTTCCTCGAGCTCGAGGGGCGCTTCTAGTCGCCGCGGCCCTGCGGCCCTCCGGCCGCGATCTCGCGCGCCCCCGTGCACGCCGCGGGAGCACGCGCAGCGCACGGACGTCGACCTACGACCGCACCGCGCATCGACTCGGGCAGGGCCCGCGCCTATCCTTCACCGATGCGCACCTTGGTCTTCCTCATGCTGGTCTCACTCGGGTTCGTCGCGCCCCTGGGAGACGCCCACGCCTGCACCGGCTGCTTCGGCGCGCCGTACTTCGGCGGCGCCTCAGGGCCCGAGGACGGCGGCGCGTACCCGAGCAACGCCGCGGTCTTCCTCTACGGCAGCGGCCTCACGGTCGACGGCGCGCTCGTGACGGTCGATGGCGCCCCGGCGTCGCTCGTCGAGGTCCCTGAGCTCCAACGAGGGGGCGCGTGCGGACCCTTCCGCGCCTTCCGGGTCGAGCCCGAGCCGCCCGAAGGGGCCGCCGTCGAGCTCAGCGGCGAGCTCTGTGACCCGACAGAGAACGACACCTGCGACACGCTCTCGCTCCACTGGACGGCCTCCGCCGCCGACCTCGTGGCCCCGAGCCCGCCGACCGCGGTCACCTTCGACCTCTACCGCCCGCGCTCCGAGTGGGCCTGCGCCGAGATCGCCAACACCGTCGCCTACTTCCACATCGACGCCGACTTCAACGAGCCCCAGGAGACGACCGCCCGCTGGCGGATCGAGGTGCTCCCCGCCCCGGACGCGGAGCCGACCGAGGTGCTCATGCCGCGGCGCGACCCAGAGCCCTACTACGCGACCCTCGATGAGATCGCCGGCCCCTCGGAGAGCCCCTGCTTCCGGATCTCGGCGATCGACGACGCGGGCAACGCCTCCGCGCCGCTCACCGTCTGCGACCCCTGCCACTTCAAGGTCGACCCCGCCGACAGCACCCCGTGGTCCGAGCTCCCGCCGGAGCCCGACTGGAAGAACGCCGACCTCGTCGACGGCGGCGCCTGTGCCGAAGGGGGCGGCTGCGCTGTCGACCCGAGGCCCGCGCGCGGCCCCTTCGGTCGCCTCGGCCTCCTCGCGCTCGCCGGGCTCGCCCTCGCGGCCCCAGCCATCCGCCGGCGACGCGGCTGACCGCGGCGACGAAGCCCGAGCCCGCGGCGGCGAGGCGTCCAGGGAGCGCGCGGCTACGAGGCCTTCGAGACCTGGACGAGCCGCTCGACGCGGATGTCGCGGAAGTAGAGCGCGTAGCGGCCGCGCGGCGCGTGGACGCGGAGCCACGAGTCGAGGCTCGGCTGCTCCTCGGGATCGATCACCTCGCCGAGGCCCTTGATGATCCCCTCGTACTCGTCGGGCCCGATGAGGCGGCGGTCGAAGACCTTGGCGAGCTCGGGGTCCTGCTCGAGGCAGGCCTGGCGCAGCGACAGCCAGCGGGTCGTCGAGAACTCGACGGTCGAGTCGGCGTGATCTGTCGCCAGGCGGGCGAGGCCGAGGTAGTCCTCCTGCTCGAGGAGCGCGCGGTAGTGCGGCTCGAGGAGGCGGAAGGTGTCGATGCCGATCGCCGACAGCTCGTTGACCGGCGGCTGGTAGAGCCAGTCCTCGTTCTCCTCGAGGATGAGCACGCCGAGTAGCCCCGAGGCCAGCGGCATCGCCAGCGTGAGGGTCGTCAGGCCGTAGGCGATCGGCCGCCAGCGGTCGTGGAGCTCGTGGCGCCACAGGCCGCTAAAGAGCCCGGCGAGCTGATCCGGCGCGACCATCATCCGCGCGAAGCGCTTGCGGCCGCCGAAGATCGGCTTGTAGGGCTCGTTGATCGCGAAGAGGAGCCGCCACTCGCCGCTCATCAGCTCGATCTTGTTGACGATGTGCTGCTGGCCGATGAGCGCCAGGATTTGGTCACGCGGCGCCCCCTGCAGCATCTGCTGCAGGCGATCCTCGAGGTCGTAGTACCGCTCCGAGCGGATTAGGTAGGCGTGACTGCGCAAGCACCAAAGCTACCCAAGATCACCGCCAAGCTCCACACTTTGGTGAACCTGCGACCTCCGTGGGCGCGCGCGAGGCGGGATCTGCGGGCTCCACACGAGCGCGACAAAACCGGGCGAAACTGCCCATAGGACCGCTTTTGCCCGCTTTTGCGCCCCTTTCGCGGCGCCGCGAAGCGGTATCCTGGCGACGCCGCGCGACGGACCGCCGAGGCCCCGGGCCCCCACCCCTCGGACGGAGACCGGCGCCGCGAGAGGTCCCATGATCAAACTCAGCTCCGATCCCGCGACCGCCGAGCAGCAGATCGACGCGATCATCTTCTACCTGACGACCTGCGGCTATATCGACAACGAGTTCGATCTCCGCGAGAAGGCGTTCATCCGCTCCTATCTCCGGGCGATCGTCACCGAGCGGGTCGACGCCGCCGGGCCGCTGAGCGCCGAGGTCCGCTACGAGCGGATCGAGAGCCTCCACAACCACTACATCGAGCGCTTCCAGGAGATCGAGCAGGAGGTCCGCGAGCTCCTCAGCGAGGCGGTCGCTGACGGCGAGGAGGCCGGCGAGTTCGTGCGCTCGCGCCTGATGCTCGGCTGCTTCGAGCGCCTCAGCGAGCTCGACGGCGACAACCGCGAGGCGCTGATGACGACGGTCGACGAGTTCATCGCCGCCGACGGCGAGCTCCACCCGAGCGAGGTCGCGTTCCGCAACGAGCTCGCCGATCTCCTCGGCGCCGAATTCCTGATCGACGAGAGCGCCCTCGAGGGGCTCGGCATCGCCCTCGACGACCAGGCGACCCTCGTCCCGCGCGAGCACAACCACCCCTTCTTCGAGAAGCTCGAGCACCACTACTCCGCCGATCCGGCGCGGATCCGCGCGCAGATGGCCACCGACCTCAAGCTCATCGAGCGCGCCGAGGCGAAGTTCGACGAGCAGCGCCAGGGCGGCGGCGGGCGCCTGCGCGGCCACAACGAGGTCACGGAGTTCGCGCCCGCCAGCGAGTTCCTCGACGGCCACGTCTACGTCCACCGCACGCAGCCCGGCCGCGACTACGAGCTGATCGTCCTCGGCGACCTCCACGGCTGCTACTCGAACCTCAAGGCGGCGATCCTCCAGTCGGACTTCATGAACAAGGTCCGCCGCTTCCGCGCCGACCCGGAGAACAACCCGGACGTCCGCCTCGTGCTCCTCGGCGACTACATCGACCGCGGGCGCTTCTCCTACAACGGCGTCCTCCGGGCGGTGCTCAACCTCTTCCTGTCGGTCCCCGAGCACGTCTATGTCCTTCGGGGCAACCACGAGTACTACATCGAGTTTCAGGGGAAGATCCACGCCGGCGTCCGCCCGGCCGAGGCCTACCACTCGCTGTCGCCGCTGGTCCCGGACGAGATCTTCGCCCGCTACCTCCGCTTCTTCGACGCGATGCCGAACATGCTGCTCTTCGATCAGCTCCTCTTCGTCCACGCGGGGATCCCCCGAGACGCGCTCCTCGACGAGCGCTGGCGCGACCTGTCGAGCCTCAACGACGAGGAGATCCGCTTCCAGATGCTGTGGAGCGACCCGAGCACGGCCGAGTACATCCCCCGCGATCTCCAGGAGTCGAGCGCCCGCTTCGCCTTCGGGCGCAAGCAGTTCCGCAAGTTCATGACGCGGCTCGACTGCAACACCCTCATCCGCGGGCACGAGAAGATCAACGCCGGCTTCCGCTCGGTGTACCCCGACGAGGACATCCGCCTCTTCACCCTCTTCTCGGCGGGCGGCGTCGCCAACGACGACATCCCCTCGGACTCGAACTACCGCGACGTCCGGCCGATGGCGCTGACGATCACCAGCCGCGACGGCGAGACCCGGGCGATCCCCTGGTCGATCGACTACCGCCGCTTCCAGGGGCCCGAGTACAACGCCTTCTTCCGCTCGGCCCCCGAGGTCGACATCGAGTAGGGGCGTCGCCGCGGCGATCGCCGGCGCACTCGACTCGGCGAGGCCGAGGGCGCCGACGATCCCGGCGCGAGACCACGCACCGATCCTCGGGACAGACCCTCGGCGCTGCGCATTCCGCAGGCGCTGCGAGATCCGCGGGCGAAGCCCGCACGCGCCTCGCCCTGGTCGCGCCGCCTACGGCTGCTACGATCCCCAGGTGATGCTTCGACGGTGGCTTTTGATCGCCCTGACGACGGGCCTCGCGGGCTGCGTCGGCACCAACCCCTTCTACATCAACCCGACCAGCGAGACCGGCGACGAGACGTCGACGACCTCGGCCGGCGAGACGACCGGCGCGACGACCGTCGACACGACCGACGCGGCGAACTCGGATCCCGGGACGACCACCGACGCCACCACCGATCCCGTCGACTCGGACGCCGGGTCGGAGTCGGACACGACCTCGGACTCCGACACCGGGGACGCCCCCTACTGCGGCAACGGGGTCGTCGACGACGCGCTCGAGGAGGAGTGCGACGACGGCGACGCGGTCGACGACAACGGCTGCACCAACGACTGCACGCTGCCGGCCTGCGGCGACGGGATCCTCCAGGCCGGCGAGGAGTGCGACGACGGCCTCGCCAACAACAACAACGGCAAGTGCGTCGCCGACTGCCACACGAACGTCTGCGGCGACGGCTACCCCGGCCCGGACGAGGAGTGCGACGACGGCAACGACAAGGAGGGCGACGGCTGCAACCTCCAGTGCGCGCTCGAGATGTGCGGCAACGGGGTCGTCGACGCCGACGAGTACTGCGACGACGCCAACTTCAACGAGATCGACGGCTGCACGTCCCTGTGCGCGCCGACGCCGGAGCTCCAGGAGATCGTCTACGTCGGCATCAGCCTCCCCTTCGGGATGCCGCTCGGCGACAACAACAACGACACGGAGTGCCCCGGCGCGGTGATCGGCTTCTTCGGCGAGCTCGAGACGGGACCCGACGAGATCGTCTCGATCGGCGCCTACTGCTCCGACCTCGACATCCAATCCGTCGGCGGCGGCGTCTTCCGCCTGCTCGCGGTCGACGAGCCGATCCTCCTCTCGGCGGTCGGGCCGGGCGCGGAGATCACGGACAGCTACGACGCGATCTGCGACCCGGCGACCCCCTTCATCATCGGCATCGGCGGCTACCTCTCGCCGATGGGGATCACCGAGATCGGGGTCACCTGCGCGGAGCTCCTGATAAAGCCCATCGAGGGCACCTACGGGATCACCGTCGGCAACACCAACATGATAAAGATCGGCCAGAAGAAGATGGGCAACATGCTCGGCGGCCTCGCCAACTGCGACATGTACCCGGGGAGCTTCGGCGCCGGCATGCGCTTCACCTGGGACCAGACCCGGGTGACCGCGATCGAGCTGGGCTGCGCCAAGCTCGACGTCGGCTGGTAGGTCGCCCCCGGAGCGCTCGTGATGACTGGCGTAGCTGCACCGCACGCCGCCCGCGAGGGCGAAACCGGCGCGATCGGTCCGACAGACGCGACCGGCCCGAACGCCGCTGAGCCGAGGACGCGCGCCGCTCTGGGCCGGGCGTCGCGCGGCTGGTACGCTCCCCGGAGGATGAACATGCGCTGGTACGGGATCGCGCTCGCTGTCGCGCTCGCTGGGTGCGTCGGCAAGAACCCCTACTACCTCGACCCCGACAGCGACGGCGGGTCGTCGACGGCGAGCGGCGACGCGAGCACGGCCGACACCAACGCGACCGACACCGGCACGACCGACCCGGGGACGACCACCGCCCCGGGGACCACCACGGAGCCGGCGACGACCGCCGAGACCACCGCGGCGGAGTCCGACTCCGCCGACACCGGCGAGCCCGGCTACTGCGGCGACGGCGTGGTCGACGTGGACCTCGACGAGGACTGCGACGACGGCAACAACCTCGGCTGGGACGCCTGCGGCCCCGACTGCAAGTCGGCCTGCGGCGACGGCGAGCTCGAGGAGCCGACCGAGGTCTGCGACGAAGGGCCGGGCAACAGCGACGAGGCCGGGAGCTCGTGCACGGAGGTCTGCGCCCCCTACCCCGCGCTCGGGGAGCCCATCCTCGTCGACATGACCGCGCGCCTCGGCCTGCAGAACGTCGGCGACGAGTCGGAGCTCCTGTGCCCAGGGATCCCCAAGGGGGTCGTCGGCTACTTCGAGGACGGAGTGGTCGAGATCGCCCAGGTCAAGACGGTCTGCGCCGCGGTCGAGCTGACCCCCGACAAGCCCGGCCACTTCCGCCTGACGCAGACCGGCGCCGACATGTACAGCAGCCCCTTCGGCGACGATCCGGTCGTCAAGAAGCCGCTCAACGCGAGCTGCCCCCCGGACACGTTCATGGTCGGGGCGACCGGCAACGCCTCGCTCAAGGGGATCACCTGGATCGAGATCACCTGCGCGGATCTCCTGGTCAAGCCGACAGACGCCGGCTACGAGCTCTACCT
>JAGQIT010000124.1:25986-28225 GCA_020431135.1 Myxococcales bacterium
ATCCTCACGCGGATCACCGGCGTCGAGTTCAACTGCATGACGCTCGACCTCGGCTGGTAGCCGCGCACCCGAGCGCGCCCGTGAAGCCGCGTGCGCGCCCCCCCGGCGCCGACGTGGGCGACCTCTCGTGCGGCGCGGGCGAGGCGTCGCCGCGGCGCTTGCGGGCGCTGGCGGCGATCCGCGATGATGCACGGGGCCGGGCGCCTAGGGCGGCGCTCGGCGGGGCGCAGCGCATGAAGATCCTCGTCACGGGAGCAGGTGGACAAGTCGGCCTCGACCTCATTCGGCGCCTCCGCGAGCGCGGCCATGAGGTCCACGGCAGCGACCTCCTGGAGCGCCCGAAGGCGGCCCCCCGCGACCTCCCCTGGCACCGACTCGACGTCACCGACGCGGCGATGATCGACGCGCGCTTCGCCGAGCTGAGGCCGCAGGCGGTCTTCCACCTCGCGGCGCTCCTCAGCGCCCGCGGCGAGACCCGGCCGCAGCTCGCCTACGCCGTCAACCAGACCGGGACCTTCAACGTCCTCGAGGCCTGTCGAAACCACGGCGTCGGTCAGCTCGTGTTCACGAGCACGATCGCCGTCTTCGGCCCCGGCCTCCCGTCGCCGGTCGCCGACGCCGTGCCGCTCCTGCCGACGACGATGTACGGGATCACCAAGGTCGCCGGCGAGCTCCTCGGCGACTACTACTTCCGGCGCTACGGCGTCGACTTCCGCGCGGTCCGCTTCCCGGGGCTCATCTCGGCGACGCTCCCCGGCGGCGGGACCTCGGACTACGCCCCGCTGATGTACATCGAGGGCCTGCGAAACGGGCGCTACGAGGCGTTTTGCCGGCCCGACACGCGGATCCCGATGATGTACATGCCCGACGGAATCCGCGCCCTCGTCGACCTCGCCGCGGCCCCGCGCGAGCGCCTCAGCCGCTCCGTCTACAACATCGCCGCCTTCTCGCCGACCGCCCAGGAGATCGCCGACTCGGTGACGCGCGCGCTCCCGGAGGTGTCGATCACCTTCGCCCCCGATCCCCGCCGCCAGGCGATCCTCGACTCGTGGCCCGACGCGATCGACGACGCCCTCGCCCGCCGCGACTGGGGCTGGGCCCCCGAGTACGACCTCGACCAGATGACCACGGCGCTGATCCCCGAGGTCCGCGCCCTCCTCCAAGCCACCGACACGGACGTTGATGAGACGCCGGCGGGCGCGGCCTCCTAGGCCGCGCAGCCGGAACCGAGAGAGCGAGAGCGAGCGATGTTCGACCAAGCCAAGGAGCACTACAGCGCCATCCTCGACGAGATCCGCGGGGCGGGCCTCTACAAGCACGAGCGGATCATCACCTCGCCGCAGAGCGCCGAGATCAAGGTCGGCGACGCGACGGTCATCAACTTCTGCGCCAACAACTACCTCGGCCTGTCGAGCCACCCGCAGGCGATCGAGGCCGCCCGCGCCGCCCTCGACGACCGCGGCTTCGGCATGTCGTCGGTGCGCTTCATCTGCGGCACCCAGGACAAGCACAAGGAGCTCGAGGCGAAGGTCTCGAGCTTCCTCGGCACGGACGACACGATCCTCTACTCGTCGTGCTTCGACGCCAACGGCGGCCTCTTCGAGACCCTCCTCGGCCCCGAGGACGCGATCATCTCCGACGCCCTCAACCACGCGTCGATCATCGACGGCGTCCGCCTGTGCAAGGCGCAGCGCCACCGCTTCGCCAACGACGACATGGACGAGCTCGAGGCCAAGCTCAAGGCGACCCAGGGCGCGCGCCTGCGGATGATCGCCACCGACGGCGTCTTCTCGATGGACGGCAACATCGCCCGCGTCGACGCGATCTGCGACCTCGCCGAGCGGTACGGGGCGATGGTCATGGTCGACGACTCGCACGCGACCGGCTTCATCGGCAAGACCGGCCGCGGCACCCACGAGCACCGCGGCTGCATGGACCGCGTCGACGTCATCACGACGACCTTCGGCAAGGCGCTCGGCGGGGCCTCCGGCGGCGCGACCTCGGGGCGCAAGGAGATCATCGACGTCCTCCGCAACCGCTCGCGGCCCTACCTCTTCTCGAACTCGCTGGCCCCGCCGATCGTCGCCGCGACGCTCGCGGTGATGGACCTGCTGACCGCGTCGACCGAGCTCCGCGATCGCCTCGAGGCCAACACGATGCGCTTCCGCGACGGCATGACGAAGGCCGGGTTCACGATCAAGCCGGGGATCCACCCGATCGTCCCGATCATGCTCGGCGA
>JAGQIT010001317.1 GCA_020431135.1 Myxococcales bacterium
CTCGAGGGCCTCGAGCTCGCGCCGGCGATCCTCGGGGTCGAGGTCCGGCAGCGACTCCCAGGTCCGGTCGATGTGCAGCGGCCAGGCCTTGTCGGCGCGCCGCTGGAAGCGGCGGTAGCACTCCTTCATGTCCTCGTTGACGTGCGGGAAGCAGTAGATCGGCACGCCGAGGATCGACCGGTAGAGGACGATCCGATGGGACACGGGCCACTCGACCTCGGCCCCGTCGGCGCCGCCGCTCGCCTCGGTCAGGGCCTCGCGGAAGGGGCCCTGGCGCAGCGACTCGTGGAGGCCGACGAGGAGCATGTTCGGGTGCTTGATCGACCCCTTGACCTCGGGGTTGTAGCGCGACAGCGGCTGGGCCTTGGCGAGCGCCGCCTCGAACTTGCGGCGGGCGTAGAGGCGGACGCGGTCGTCGCTCCACAGGACGCTCGGGCGCAGCGGCCGGTCGCGGAGCATGTCGACCGCCTCCTGGCCCTTGGACTCGCCGTAGCGCCCGTAGTAGGCGGCCTCGAGGGCGAGGGCGTCGTCCATGCGCAGGCCGAGGCGGACCGCCGGATCCGAGGAGCCCGGGTCGCCGACGATCTCGGGCTTCAGCATCCTCTTGGCGGTGTCGACGAGGCGGTCGACGATCTCGCCGACGATCTCGCGGGCGGTCCGGCGGACGGCCTGGCCGCGCTCGTCGAAGCGCGGGCGCATGGCCTCACGGACAGCCTCGAGGAGCGCCGCCGGATCCGTGAGCTCCGGCCGGCCCTCGATCTGATCGACGTAGTACCAGCTCCAGAAGCGCATGCGCGCCGACGGGTGCTGGAGGAGCTCGACGTCGAGCGCGTACTCGTTGGCCTCGGAGCGCAGGCCGTCGACGCCGCCGTCCCACTCGTAGCGCCGCGCCTTCTCCTCGAGCTCGGCGGCGAGCTGGCCGGCGGAGCCCTCGATCGCCCGGTAGCTCTCGCGGAGCGCGTCGGCGGCGCGGCCGAGCGCGACCATCACCTCGTGGAGCGCGCCCTTGATGACGCTCGCGCGGACCTTGTCGACGTAGTCGTTGAAGGTCGCGACGGCGCGGTCGCGGGCGGCCTCGAAGTCCTTGTCCTTGCGCGTGAAGAGCTTGTCCCAGCCGCCGTAGGTCCGCTTGATCTCGGCCGCGAGCGCGTCCATCTCGCCCTTGAAGCGCGAGTCGGTGCCGAGGTCGGCCTCGCCGCGCAGGCGGCTGACCTGGGTGGCGAGCTCGTCGAGGGCCAGCGACCCGAGCGGCGCCTTGGCGCCGTCGCGGAGCTGGATGAGGACGAGGCGCTGCTCGTAGGGGCCGAGCTCGGCGGCGCCGTCGGGGCCGGCGTTGGCGAGGAACTGCCCCCACCACTCGCCGGTCTCGACGCGGTCGCGCTCGCCGGTGACGACCGCCGCGACCGCGTCGCGGGCCTCGGCGACCTGGCGCTTGAGCGAGGCGATCGTCGTCGCCGGCGTCCACGAGCCGTCGAGGATGCGGTCGGCCGAGATCTCGCGGACGCCCGCGGCGGCGTCGCGCAGGCGATCCTCGATCCCGCTGAGGACCCCGCGGAGCTTGTCGGCGGCCAGCTCCGGCAGCGCCATCGCCCGCTTCCACGGCCCCTCGTCCTGGTCCTGGCCGCCGAGGAGGCGGATCTTCTGGACGAAGGACTCGTCGACGCGGCGGCGCTGGGCGTCGGGGGCGAGGCGCTCGAGCTCGGCGCGGTCGAGCGAGAAGCGGCGGAACTGCTCGCGCTGCGACTCGGAGACCAGCGCCGGGTCGTCGAGGAGGAGGTAGCGGCGGACCGCGGTGGCGGCGTAGCGGCGCGCGCAGTACTCGAGGATGTCGGCCTTCGGCAGGACGACCACCGCGGCGCCGAGGGTCCCGTAGAAGGCGGTGTAGCCCTCGCCGCGCTCGTTGAGCGAGTCCGGGAAGAGGCGCCGCGACTCCTTGGTGTAGTTGTCGAAGTCGGCCTGCTGATCGCCGAGGATCGGCGAGAAGATCTGGATGTAGGTCGCGTCCGCCATCGCCTCGCCGACGTCGTCGAGCGAGAAGTTGTGCGGGCGATCGACGAGGTAGCAGAGGTCGTAGGGGCGGCGGGTGATCGCCCGCCGGTGCTTGTTGCGCGGGTCGTAGTGGAACTCGAGCTCCTTCGGCGACGACGGGGCCTGGGTGTCGAGCTTCATCAGGTGCTCGAGCTCCTTGAGGCCGGCGTAGCCGTTGGCGAAGACGCCCTCGCGGTTCTGGCCGATCACCGACTCGAAGGCCTCGGGGAGGATCGCGAAGGCGACGAGGCGCGCCGACGGGTCCTCGATGACGTCGCGGCACAGGTAGGCGAAGGGGAGGAACGCCCCCGAGCCGGTGCCGCCGGCGACCGAGAAGTAGACGAAGACCTGGATCGGCGCGCCAGCGTGCCGCATCCCGTGGGAGTGCGAGCGCATCTCGTCGAGGATCGTCCCGAGCTTTTGGCCGAGGTCGCCGACCTCGACCGAGCGGTAGAACGACAGCCGGCTCTCGATGCGGATCTGCCCGGCCCCGGCGCCGCTCTCCTTGCGGAAGCGGTACCAGTCGTGGACCCACTGCGTGAAGTAGTCGTCGGGGTCGGCGAAGGAGTCGCCGCGGCGGTGCGAGGCGTAGGCGACCTTGTCGAAGTCGGAGATCAGGACGGTGTCGTCGACGCGGCCGTACTCGCCGGTGCCCTTGCGCAGGCGCGCGAGGTCGGCGTCGTTGGTGTCGATAGCGAGGAAGCGGATGAGGCCGCGGTACTGGTGGTCGAAGTCCTCGTGCGCGCGCAGGCGCTTGGCGATCCGGCCGACGGCCTTCCCCCCAGAGCCCCCGAGGCCGACGAAGAGGGTCGGGGTGACCTCACCTGGCATGATCCTGATCGACATGGCTGACTTCCCTTGCTCGAGTGCTCGAGTGCCCAAGACGCGCGCGGCCCCGGGGCGTCGCCTCACCGCGCGGGCGGCGGGCGGCGTCGGGGATCGGGGCACGGCGGCACCGCGGGAGCGTGACACAAGCCGGCGAGGGCTGGCAATGCGCCGCGCCGGGCCCGATTCCCGATCGAAAAGACGCGTGATCCCGCGGACGCGCGGGGTCCTCGGGGTGGACGGGCGTGTTCGCCCGGCGCGGGCCTGGGGGGGCGCAGGCCTCCGCAGGCGGGCGCCGACGGGGCTCAGGGCGCGGGTGCGTCGGGGCTGCGCGGAGCGTGCTCGTCGGGGCCGGGGACGGCCTCGCGGGCCTCGGCGGTCGACGTGAAGTCGGCGCTCGCGCAGGGCCGTCGCCGCCTCCGACGGCGGCCTCCGTCGGCACCTCGCGGTCGACGGGGACGACGGCGCGCGCCTCAGCGCCGGAAGAGCAGGTAGAGCGATCCCTCGCGGCGGAGGACGATCCGGCTGTGGACCGGGTGCTCGCCCGGCTCGATCGGCGTCCACCCGCGCGACTCGGAGAACGTCTCGGTGCCGTCGCCCTCGACGATCAGCACCGCGGCGCCGCCGGGGCGGGCCTCGATCCTGGCGCTCGGGGCCATGCGCTTGAGCGAGGGCAGGGGGGCCGCGGCGCCGCCGAGGTAGAGCGTGCCCGGGCGGTAGAAGCCGCGCTTGGTCTCGGGGAAGCGCTCGATCCGCAGCCAGCCCTCGTCGCCCTCGCCGAGCTTGGCGAGCGCCTCATGGGACTCGGCGTAGGCGAGGACGACCCCCGCAGGGAACCGCGCCGGCGACAGGAAGCCGCGGATGATCCACAGGAGCGTGAGAACGCCGAGGGCGATCAGCGTCCAGCGCAGGATCTTCTTCCCCGGGCAGACCCAAAAGCCAGGATCCTGGACGGTGATCTCCAGCGGCACGGCGAGCGTCGGGCCGCCGGCCTCGGCCGCGAGGCGGAGGACCGCCGCGTAGGTCTGCGGCTTGCAGCAGTCGCCGGCGCGCAGCGTGAGGGTGACGCGATCGGTGCCGGCGTCGCTCGCCTGCAGGCGGGTGCTCGTCGCGGCCGGCGCGACCTCGAGGTCCTCCGGGAGCGCGCCGCCGGCCGCCGCCTCGACCGTCATCGACACGGCGCCGGCGATCGGCGCCGGCACGAGGACGTCCTGGGTCCCCTCGCCGCCGCCCATCAGCGACAGGGCCCGCGCCTCGTTCTTGGCGTAGTTGAGGGTCGCGGTGATCGGCACGACCGTCGGCCCGAGGCTCGCGGCGGCGTCGCCCTGCGGCTTGATCTCCAGGCGCATCCGCGCCTCGAGGGGCTGGCCGCCGTGGTCGGAGATCGCCGGGCAGAAGGGCGTCGCGCCGACCTCGAGCTGGACGCTGAGCGGGTCCTGGAGGGCGATCGTCGGCGCCGACGGCCGGCAGACCAGGCACTCGCGGATCGCCGCGTCGCCGTCGACGGCGCAGGAGACCGCGGCCTCGGCCGCCGCCGGGAAGGCGCCGCGGCCCTCGAGGCTGATCGTCTCGATCGTCGCCTTGGGCAGCGCGCCGAGGTCGAGGCTGGTGATGTAGGGGTCGTCGGTGCCGGCGCGGCGCAGGCCCTCGACGCCGAAGGACATCGCCTGGAAGGCGCGGCGGGTGCTCACGGGACGCGCCAGGGCGCCGCCCTTCGCCCGGAAGGTCCGCTCGTGCCGGCCGCGCTCCGGGGCCGCGCCGAGCTGGGCGTTGAAGGTGCCGTCGGCGTCGGGCTGCATCGCGCTCGCCCGGGCGCAGGCCTCGTCCTCGCACAGCTCGAGGTCGAAGGCGAAGGAGCGCCCGGGGACGATCGTCTCGCCGGTGTCGCCGACGAGGCGGGCCCAGGCGCAGTGGGGCTGGCCGGCGCGGACCGGCGACTCGCGCGTCCACGGCAGCGCCGGCCGCGGCTCGCAGGGGGCGATCACCGCCTCGACCTGGAGGGCGCCGTAGCTCGGGATCACGAGGACGTCGACGCCGGCGGTCTTCGCCTTGACCGCGTAGGGCGCGTCGGCGGGGCCGAGCTCGGCCGAGCGCAGGCTCCAGCCGTGCTCGCCGTGCGAGAAGGTCGGCCCGCCGGCGATCGCCGCCTCCTCGCCGCTTGTCACTTTGGCCAGGTCGATCGTCGCCGCGCCTTCCTCGGCGATCGCCAGCACCCGGACCTTGCGGGCGCCGGCGAAGGTCCGCTCGAGGCCGACGCGGCCGCCGTCGTCGTAGCTCAGGCCGCGGCTGAACGAGAGCACCTCGGCGAAGGCGCGGAGGAGCGCGCGGGCGTCGAAGGCGATCCGGCTCTCGCCCGCCCAGCCGGTGGCGCTGGCGTAGCGCAGGAGCTCGGGCTCGACGCGCTCGCGCCCTGCGCGGGTCAGGAGGACGAAGCGGAAGCGGCCCTCCGTGTGCGCCCGCAGCTCGCCGAGCCAGCGATCCGCCTTCTCGACCGCGCCGCCGTTGCACGCCCCGTCGGTGAGGAGGAGCAGGGTCTGCGGCGCGCCGGCCGAGGCCGCCCCCTCGAGGAGGGTCTGGGCCTTGGCGAGCGCGGCCCGGCACGGGGTGCCGCCGCGGTGCTGGGCGAGGCGATCGAAGCGCTCGCCGCTCAGGGTCTTGGCCCCCTCGGCGCCGCCGCGGCCGGCGAGGAGATCTCCCGGCGAGACGAAGCGCGGGAGCTCGCCGTTGGCCAGCTCGTTGAGGCCGACGACCGCGATCTGGTCGCCGTCCTCGAGGGCCGCGGCCATCGCCGTCGCGGCCATCACGACGAGGCGCCGCGGGTCGCTGCCGTCCATGCTCCCGGAGTCGTCGATGACGACGAGGTACTGCCCCCAGGTCTCGGCCTTCGCGGTCGCCGGCGCGGCGATCACCCCGAGCGCGAACGCGACCACCCCCAGCAGCCAGGCGAGGCGTGGCGCCCGGCGCCCCGGAGAACGGGGGCGGGCTCGGTTCGGTCGGCCGCGGGGCATCTCGGCCCCGAGAGGGTCCGATCAATTGGCGAATCCCGCAAGATGCCGCGGGAGCGGCCGCTTCGCCCCGTTCTCAGCGCGGCGCCGTCGCTCCGGGTCATCGCGTGCGGAACGCGATGATCCTGCGCCAACTTCACTTCGGGAGGAGGGCGCGGCGCCCAGAGTTCGCGCGAAGCGCGGTATGGCGCCGCGAACGACGAGATCGTCGCGGTCTTCGGTCTGGGCCGTGGCCGCATCAGAGCGGAGGCCCGCACATCAGAGCGCCGCCGATCATCGCGACCGGCACGCCCATCCCATCAAGGTCCGCATCGATCCCGAACCCCGGGTCGTCGCCGCTCCCAGCGGGAGCGAGCCTGTCTGCGCCGCGGTCCGCGGTCGATCGCAGCCCGGCCGCGACCTCATCAG
This sequence comes from Myxococcales bacterium, assembly GCA_020431135.1. GTDB lineage: Bacteria > Myxococcota_A > Polyangia > Nannocystales > Nannocystaceae > JADJRG01. Next base: position 6,267 of record JAGQIT010001317.1, read on the forward strand.
AGCGGCAGCGGCCCGCAGTTCGGATCGTCGCCGATCCCCGCGATCGGCGCGCCCATCAGGTTGGCGAAGGAGGTCAGCGCCCGGTCGTTGTTGCACTGCACCTTGACCAGGCGTCCGGTCTGGAGCTGCCCCTGCGCGTTGCCGAAGAAGGCGACCGGGATCCGCTTCATCTGGTGGTGGACGCCGAAGTGCGAGATCGCCATCGTCAGCACGTTGTCGAGCATCGTGCCCTCGCCGTCCGGCGTGTTCTTCAGGCGCTCGAGGAGCCCGCGCAGCTGGTTCCAGTCCCAGCGCGCCATGTTCCGGTAGTCCTGCCGGCGGCCGCCGGGGTTGTGGTGGACCTCGTCGTGGCCGGAGTCGGCGACGTTCGGGATCGGCACCCACTCGTAGCGCCAGTGGTAGCCCGAGTAGCCCCAGAGCATGCCGATCACCTGGGCGCGGCCGCAGAGCATCGCCGCGTAGGTGATGTCGAGCATCGCCGTCGCGCGGGCGGGGATCGAGCCGGGGGCGCCCGGGGACTCCGGGACCTCGCAGATCGCGACGTCGGAGTTCTCGAGGTCGTAGGTGACGCTCTTCTCGGCCTTGCGCAGCGCGTCCTCGTGGATGTCGAGCTTGAGCTTCTCGACGCCGGCGAGCTCCTTGCGCAGGCGCGTCAGCTCCTCGGTCACGTCGTCGAGGATCGACTTCTTCAGGCGGAGGCGCCGCTTCTGGGCCTCGAGCGCCGCCGGGTCGTCGGCCTGGAAGCCCTGGAAGAGCTTGTTCCAGGCGTCGATCGGCTGGGCGAAGGGCGTCTTGAAGGCGTTCGGCCCGGTGGCGAAGGGGCGGCTGCGCATGTGCGTCTTGCCGCCGGAGTCGACCTGGAGCTCGAGCGACTGGACGCCGAGCTGCGAGGCGATCAGCTGGTCGACCGAGATCCCGCCGGGGAGGCCGTCCTCGGAGTCCGCCGCCGGCAGCACGTCCTTCGCGGTCAGGACCTTGCCGACCGTGCGCACGTGGTTGTTGCCCTTGGGGTTGAGGCCCGAGTCGCGGATGTCGACGCCGTCGACGACGATCATGTCGCCGCGCAGCGACTCGAAGTCGGCGAGGATCGGCGAGAGGACGAAGTTGTCGCCGTCGCCGGTCGGGAAGAAGTCGGCGGGGTCCGGGTAGCCGCAGCAATTCACCCAGACGAAGCCGATCAGCGGGCGCGGCTCGGCGGCCGCGGCCTGCCGGATCGACAGCACCGGGGAGAGGAGCGCGGCCGCCTTGAGCGAGCGAAAGATGAACTGTCGGCGTCTCATTGCGAAGGTGCCTCCCGCAGGTAGAGCTCGGGGCTCGCCAGGATCTCCTCGAAGAGCTCGACGACCGTCAGCTCGCCGTCGCGCAGCGGCGCCGCGAACTCGGCCGTCAGCGCCTCGGCGGTGCTGCTCTCGCGCCGCCCGGTGGCGAAGCGGGCGACGTTGGTGCTGAAGCACGCGGTCGCCTGCGGGCTGTCGGCGAGCACCGGGATGAGCTCCATGATGTTGGCGAAGCTCTGGACCTCATCGTCGAGGGTGAGCTCGTCGACGGCCGCGTCGAGGGGGCGATCGCCGAAGTGGGTCTGGAACTGGCCGAGGCCGTCGAAGTTGCTCCACAGGAAGCCGAAGGGCATGAACTGCTTGTGGCAGGTCATGCACAGGTCGTCCTGGTTCATGATCAGCTCGAACTGCTCGCGCGTCGTCAGGGCGTTGAAGTCGTCGACCTGGTCGAGGACGTTCTCGGCGGCCGTGGCCACGTCGATCCCCGAGGGCAGGCCGATCTCCTCGCACTGGAACTGGTTCTTGATCAGGAGGCCGCGGCGGATCGGCTTGTCGCGGGCGACCTCGGAGCTCGACGCGTGCACGGCCATGACGCTCGCCAGGGTGAGGACGCCGCCGCGCCCGTCGCCCGTGAGATCGAGGGGCTGGAGCGCGTCGTCCTCGACGGCGCCGCCGTAGAGGGGCGCGGTGTGCTTGTTGACGAAGGTGAGCTCGCGGGTCAGCAGCTCGTCGAAGGTCGCGTCCTCGTCGAGCACCACGCCCTCGACGAAGGCCGCGAATTCGCCCTGGAGGCCGACGGCGACGCCGGGGGCCCCGAACTTCGGGTAGTCCTCCGGGTGCGCGGCCATCGCGTCGAGCTCGTCGACGCGCAGCCACTGCTTGAAGAAGCGGACGACCTGGGCGCGGCCGCGGGGCCCCGCCAGGAGGCGGCGGATGTGCGCGCGGGTCGTCTCGTCGTCGAGCTCGTCGGCCTCGGCGGCGGCGAAGAGCGCCGCGTCGGGCATGCTGCCGGTGAGCGCGTAGGAGATCACCGACGCCCGCTCGAAGGGCGTCAGCTCGGCGACGCTCGGGTCATCCGCCGTCGGCGCGCCGATCTCCGTGCGGTAGAGGAAGTGCGGCGACATCAGCACGCGGACGAGGAGCGCCTCGACGATCTCATCGGCGTCGGCGGCCTCCTCGCTCGCGGTCGCGGCCGCGGTGAAGTCGAGGAGGGTCTGACGCTCGGCGGCGGTCAGCGGCCGGCGATAGGCCCGGCGCCCGAGGCCGTCGATGATCGCCTCGGCGCAGGCCGGCGTGAGGGCGGGCCCCGGCGCGTAGCAGGTGAAGTCGGCGGCCAGACGCTCCGCGATGTAGACCTCGGCGACCCGCTCCGCCTCGACGTAGAGGATGCTCAGGAGGTTCTCGTCGATCTGCGCGTTGTTGCTGTTGTCGTAGCCTGAGGCGCGATCGGAGTAGCTCAGCTCGGCCTCGACCTTGACGCCGAGGAGATCCTGCACGGTGTTCGTGAACTCCTCGGCGCTGAGGAGGCGGATCTGGCCGGGGTCGGGGGCGAAGGGCTCGCCGTGGTCGTCGCCGGCGCTGTCGCCCGCGCCGTCGTCACCGCCGCCGCCCGCGTCTCCGCCCCCGGAGTCCGCGCCAGGGTCGCTGTCGGCGATCCCCGCGGTGTCCTTGGCCGGGGTGTCAAAGTTCGCCACGCCCGTGTAGCACGCGCTCGTCAAGGCGAGGGTCGCGGCGGCCACGAGGGTGGGGGAGAGCTTGGCCATGACGTGCTCCTAACAGGGCAGGCGAGGTCGAGCGTCCGCCGCCTCGCCGGTTGGCGGACGCGACAGACATACGTCTCCTGCACGCTCTAGAGACGCAAAGGCGTGCGCAGAGCGGCAGATTGTCGATGCCGTTCGCATCTACCATGGCGAACCATGGATTCAAAGTTGAGATTGTGTAGTCCGCATCGCGCAATGTGCAGCTCACCCCATCTGATGTCGGCGAGGCGTGCTCCGGGCCCTGCGGGAGCGCGTCGATGGCGCGAGCGAATCGCGGCGATCGCGGGCTCCGAGGCGACGGCCTGCGGTGAATCACGAATCACTACATCGCGACTCATGAGCGTCCCAAACTATCTGCATAGTTTGAACCTGGCGGGCACGAGACGGGCGACGGCTCCGGTCACATGAGACCGTGACCCTATGGCCATGTTCTCAAGGGCCGCTGATTGTCCGCGCCGAGGCGCGTGATCGAGCGGCGGGCGGGGGCGCGGCGACGACCGGCTGGGCGGCACGCCGACCGCGTCGGGAAGCGCTCGGAGAACCTGCGGTTGTGGGCGATACTCCCGTCATGTCCGCGGATCTCGACCGACTCCTGGCGATCTTCGCCGCCGCCCTCGCGCCGCTCGTCGCCGCCTCCGGCTGCGGGATCGACGAGTCGCAGTTCTCCTACGACGCGTGCACCGAGGCCCGCGAGTACACGATCCTCGGCGCGGTCACGCCGGCGTCGCCGGCGGACTACCTCGAGCTGCGCCAGTGGGAGGACTTCTTCGACGGCGAGCCGCCGGCGTCGCCGACGATCCTCGAGGCGAACGGGACGCTGTGCGCGGGGGCCAGCGACGCGCAGGCGTGCGCGGACGCCTTCGCGGCCCTCGCCCTCGAGTCCGAGTTCGCGACCTACGGCTTCGACATCACCCGCTACGCCGCGGTCGCCTACACGCGCGGCGACGAGGTCGGCTCGGCGGGCACCCGGGCCGACCTCGACGCGCTCCTCGGTTCGATCGACGCGCCCGGCGACGCCGCGCTCCTCGCCCTCCTCACCGGCAACCAGATCAACTGCAACGCGGGCAACGAGGTCGGCGACCACGCCGAGGGCTACGTCGTCTACACGCGCTCGGGGAGCGGCTGCGGCGAGGGCGACGACGTCGAGCACCACGTCCTCCTGGTCCGCGCCGACGGCACCACCGAGGTGATCGAGACCCGGCTGGTCGAGCGCGCCGACCCGAACTGCGCGATCGGCCGCCTCCCGGGCGGG
>JAGQIT010001318.1 GCA_020431135.1 Myxococcales bacterium
AGCCACCTGCGGCGCTGCTCGTCGTTCCCGAAGCTGTGGATGTAGGGCACGACGATGTCGGAGTGGAGCGGCATCGCAAAGCCCGACTCATAGACGCGCGCGAGCTCCTCCGAGACGATCACCGAGTGGAGGAAGTCGCCGCCGGGGCCGTCCCACTCCTCGCCGACCCACGGGCACAGGAGGCCGAACTCGCCGGCCGCCCGCCACGTCTCGCGATCGACGCTCCCGGCCTCGCGCCAGGCCTCCTGCTTGGGGACGACCTCGCGCTCGATGAACCCGCGCACGGACTTGCGGAACAAATCATGATGCTCTTCGAATAGATCGCGTTTCATTGTGGATGACCTGACGGGAGTGTGACGATTGGAGTGTGACGCAGGAGCTGCGGGGGTGAACGTCAGCGTCGCGCGTGGTTGAGGATCTCCGCGGCGAGGAGCGGCAAGAGCTCCTTCGGGAGCGTGTGGCCCATCCCCGGGAACGTCCGCATGCGGGCGCCGGGTACGTGCTTGGCGATGTCACGCCCCGCGGCCACGGGCACGAGGGGGTCCGCCTCGCCGTGCAGGACGAGCGTCGGCCTGCGGATCGCGCGGCTGTACTTGCGCAGGCTCCCCGAGGCCATCACCGCGCGCAGCTGGCGGGCGACGCCACGCGGCCGGTAGGAGCGCGCGTAGGTCCGGCGGACGTGCGCCTCGAGGAGCTCGGCGTCCGCGGGCCAGGCGTCGCCCCCGAGGATGCGGCGAGTCCGGACGCCGTGGCGGACGATCCCCTCTTCGTCGCGCATGTCGGCGCCGACGCCGAGGAGGGCGAGCATCGCCTTGGGCTTGCTCTTCGGGAGCGTCGGGTGGTTGGTGCTGGTCATCAGCGCCGTGAACGACTTGACGCGGCTCGGGTGGCGCGCGGTCAGGACCTGCCCGATCATCCCGCCCATCGACAGGCCGACCACGTCGGCCTCATCGATGTCGAGGGCGTCGAAGAGACCGACGACGTCCTCGGCCATGTGTTCGAGGCGATAGGGCGCGTCGACGCGCAGCCCGAAGGAGGCCTTGAGCAGCTCGGGGAAGAGGGGGCGCAGCCTGCCGGCGTGGTCGAAGCCGTCGGACAGGCCGATGTCTCGGTTGTCGAAGCGCACGACTCGGTGGCCGCCGCGGACCAGGTGGTCGATGAACTCGTCGGGCCACTCCGTGAGCTGGGCGGCGAGCCCCATGATCAGGACGATCGCCGGGGCGTCGGCGTCGCCGTGGTCGCGGACGCAGAGGCGGAGGTCCCCGACGTCCACGCGCCTCTCGAGCGCGGGGGAGAGGCGTGCGTCGAGTTCGGACGGTGTCATTGGGCGAAGCTCGTCGACGGGGGAGCGCTCCTACGAGGAGAAGCGGCGCCTCGCGGCGGCGAACGGGGTCCGCCTCTTGAGGGGGAGGTCTCGATGGCTCGCCAGGTCGATCATCGGTGCGACCGTCGTCATCATCATACAAACTTACTGGACGGTAACAAGTTTTTTGCTCGGCCGCTCGGTGCGTGTCGGCGAATCGCCGTCCGCGGGCGCTCGGCCTCTGCGCAGAGGCGAAGGAGCAGCGGGCGGGTCACTCCCGCATCCGCGGATATCCGCGGGAGACCGGCTCCACTCCCCGCTACATGCGGCGCGACGCAGACGGACGGCGACCTGTCCTCGCTCAGTCACGACGTCGTCCGGTCCCCGTCCCTCACGAACACCGGCTTGAGGTGGCGCTCGGGCAGCGCGTCGGGCAGCTCGTCCCAGGAGAACACGTCCGAGACGACCTTGCCCGGCTCGACCCGCCCCGAGCTGGCGAGCGCGAGGGCGTCGGGGATGTGCTCGCGGACGTTGTCGCGGCCGATCCGCAGCGTCACGCCGGTCAGGTACATCTCGAGGAGCGGGAGCTCGCCCGGGCGGAAGTGGTTGCCTGCGCTCTCGCACAGGCCCTCGGGGCTGAGCGAGCGCAGGGCGGCGGCGAGCTGATCGACGCGGCCGGTCGCCTCGACGGCGAGCTCGAAGCCGTGGCGCACGGGCTCGAGCTCGGCGGCCGTGCGCGCGCCGAAGCCCTCGGCGATCGTCCGGTGGCCCGGGTCTGGATCGACGTAGAGAACGTCGCCGGCGCCGAGCGCCCGGGCGATGTCACAGACGTAGAGGCCGATGCTCCCGCGGGCGACGACGAGGACCCGGGCGCCCGGTCGCGCCTTGAGATGCGGCGCCACCAAGCGCCAGGCCAGCGACCAGTTGTCGCTCGCCGCCGCCATGGCGACCGGGTCGAGCCCCGGCGGCAGCGGGACGAGCATCGCGTCGGCGTAGGGGACGCGGACCAGGTCCGAGAAGAGCCCGCCCCAGGATCCGCCGATCGGCGCGCCGTACATCGCCATGTGGGGGACGGCGGTGCAGTGGGCGCTGAGACCCGCCCGACAGCGCTCGCACGCGCCGCAGCAGATCGTCCACGGGATGACGACCATGTCGCCGGGCCGCACTCCGCGGACGCCGTCGCCGACGTCGATGACGCGGGCCACGGCCTCGTGCCCGATCGCGAAGGGGGGCGGGAGCGGGCTGTGCCCGGCGAGGATCATCGAGTCGACGTCGCAGGAGGTCGCGGCGACGGGGGCGACGATCGCCTCGCCCGGGCCCCGGATCACCGGCGCCGGGACCTCGCGCCACTCGACCTTGCGCCTTGCAACATAGGTCAGCTCACGCACTGGCGGCCTCCTCTCGCGCGCCCTCCTCGAACCACTCGAGGGCCTGCTCCCACAGCGGCTGAGCGCTTCGACGGAAGTAGCCCATATGTCCGATCGGCCCGGTCTCGCCGGGCGCGACCTCGACGCGCTCGATCGCGGCGCGGGGATAGGCGTTGAGGAGGAAGGCGTCACGCGACTGCGGCGGGGCCCAGGCGTCGTCGACCGACGTGACCGCCAAGATCGGCAGCTCGACGCCCGCGCAGGCCTCCTTCAGCTCGGGGCACGCGGGGTCGTCGAGGAAGTAGTGAGGGTAGCGACACCACCGTCGCCACTGGCGGTAGACGTCGAGCGGGAGGTCCTCGCCCATGCCGAGGCGGCTCCAGGCGAGGTATCCGCGCCAGCGGACGAGCACCGGCAGGATCACCTCCCATAGGGCGCGCACGCGGAGCTGCTCGAGCGGCCGCATCCAGCCGTGCCAGCCGGCACCGACCGCGCACACCCAGCAGGCGTCGAGGCGGTCGTGGTTGGGGAGCAGGCCGAGCGCGTGGCCGCCGAAGGAGT
>JAGQIT010001319.1 GCA_020431135.1 Myxococcales bacterium
TGAGGCGCGCGGCTCGACCTCCGCCGTCAGACCGCCACGGGGGTGATGAGATGGCCCGCGCCGGCGGGACTCCTACGCCTGCGTGAGTCCCGTGCGCAGCCAGACGCCGACGCGCTGGATCGTCAACAGGCCGCCGACGCGGGTCAGATCCGGGGCGCCGTCGTCGTCGCGCTCGAGCCCGGCGAGCTCGACCTGGAGGCGGGTGAGGAGGCCGTCGAGGACGACCGCCGTCGCCGCTGCCGTCGCTCCCAGCGCGCGCGCGCGGGTCTCGAGATCGGCGCGCAGTCCGGGGAGCAGCGCCCGGGTGCCGTCGAGGAGCTCGCGCGCTCCCCAGTCGAGGTCGTCTGCCTTCAGCGGCGCGAACTCGGCGCTCGCCCCCGGCAGGCGCCGGTGGACGAGCGCGCTGCGGATGAGATCGCCGAGGGTCAGGCGGCTGGGATCGTCGGCCCGCTGGACCCACACGGGATCGAGGGCGAAGCCCTCCTCGGCGAAGGCGAGGCCGGCGAGGAGCGTCGCCTCGGCGATCCGCTGGGTCGCCTTGGCGACGTCGCGCAGGCTCGACAGCGGCCGGGTCTTGCCGCTGGTCTCCTCGAGCGGCAGCTCCGGCAGCGGCTGGGCGAGCGCCCGCAGCGTCGGCCCCCACGGGCGATCGAGGAGCGAGCCGATCGTCTCGATCGACACCTGGCCGCTGCGGTGGAGGGCGAGGGCGGCGGCGCGGAGCTTGGCGAGGGCGCCGTAGCCGACGCGGAAGACGTCGCGCAGGCCGATCCGCGCGGTGGCGTCGGCGAGGAACGCGTCGAGATCCTGATCCTCGGGGCGCGCGGTGGCCAGCAGCTCGAGGCCGAGGTCGAGGGTCCCGCGGGTCTGGAGGAGCGCCCGCTCGGCGCTCGCGGGCTCGCCCGGCGGCAGGCGCTGGGCGGCGATCACCTCGTTGGTAAGGAGGAGGAACTCGCGGGTCCGCAGCCCGGCCTCGCCGGCGTCGAGGCGCGCGAGGACGCGGCGCAGGAGGCCGGCCTCGGCCGGCACGGGCGTCGGCTCCTGCTCGAGCCCGGCGCCGAAGCCCGGCTTCGGCTGGGCCTCGCGGCGCAGCGCCTGCTCGGGCGAGAGCGGCCGCAGGAGCCTCATCGCCTCCTCCCAGGGGACGAAGCCGAGGTCGGCGAGGCGGCCGTTTCGCCAGCGCAGGAGGTCCTCCTCGATCACCGAGTAGAGGCCGCCGGCGATCGACACCGTGAGCTCGCGGCCGAGCTGGAGATCGTCGTGGTAGACGGCGTCGAGGATCCGCACCGCGGCGCGGCCGATCGGATCGTCGGGGACGGCGAGGAGGAAGCCGCCGTCCGGGGTGTCGTAGGTGTAGAGCCCGTCGACGGCGCCGCGCGCCCGGTCGCGGGCCTCGTCGTCCTCGGGGTCGAGCTCGTAGACCGACGAGCCCGGGAGGAGGGCGAAGGTCCAGATCTCGGGATCCATGTCGCGGATCAGGCGGGCGAGGGCGCCGCGGGGGGCGCGGGCGTCCTCGTAGGTGTGGACGATCGCGGTGATCCACTCGCGGACGCGGAGGACGTCGAGGCGCTCGCCCTGCCAGGCGCCGAGGTCGAGGACGGTGGTGAGCTGCGCGGGGTTGGCGTGGGGGAAGAGGAGATCGAGGCGGCCCTCCTCGTGGAGCGCGCGGGCGAGGCGGTAGAAGCTCTGCGGCGGGATCGCCGGGACGAAGTCGTCGAGATCGTCGCGCAGCTCGAGGCTGACGGGATCGCGGAGGGCGACCTCGAGGGACTCGGTGAAGGCGTCGGCCGCCTTCTGCGGCGGCTTGCTGGGCTGGCTCACGGGGCGCAAGGTATCATCGGCGCGATCCCGTGCCACTGCCTCGACCGCGTCACCCCTCGATCGCGCGGGCCCTCGGCGAGCTCCGACGGACCCTCTTTGAGGGGGGGGGCGGGGCCCTCGGCGAGCCGCCCGGAGACCGCTGGATCCGCGGCGAGCGGCTCCTCGTCGCCTGCAGCGGCGGTCCGGACTCGGTCGCGCTCCTCGGGCTCCTCGAGCTCGTCGCGGCGAAGCTCGGCCTCGAATTGGCGGTGGCTCACGTCGACCACGGCCTGCGTGAGGGATCGGCGGCCGAGGCGGAGGCCGTCGTCGCCCTCGCCCGCGGACGGGGTCATCGGGCGCTGTCTCGGCGCCTCGAGCTCGCGCCCGGCGCGGGCCTGCCGGCGCGGGCCCGCGACGCCCGGCGAGCCGCGCTTGTGCAGATGTCCGAAGAGGCAGGTTGTCGGATCATCGCCCTCGGGCACACGGCGACCGATCAGGCCGAGACCGTCCTCATGCACGTGATCCGCGGCGCCGGCCTCGACGGCCTCGCGGCGATGCCGGCGCGCGACCCCGAGGGCCCCGCGCCGCGGTGGATCCGGCCGCTCCTCGGCCTCACGCGCGGCGAGACGGCGGCGCTCTGCGAGACCATGGGGCTGCCGGTGACCGACGATCCGACGAACCACGATCGCCGCCACCTCCGCGTCGAGCTGCGCGAGGAGCTGCTGCCGCGGCTGCGCGCCCACAACCCGGCGATCGAGCGGAGCATCAACGCCCTCGCCGCCCAGGCCGCCGACGCCGAGGCGGCGCTCCTCCGCTGGTCCACACGCGAGGAGGCGGCGCGGCGGCGTGAGGCGACCGACGGCCGCATGCGCTGGGACCTCGAGGGCCTCGCGGCGCTCCCCCGAGCCGTGCGCACGCGGATCCTCCGGATCGTCCTCCTCCGCGCCGGCGCCGATCGCCAGGCGCTCGGAGAGCGGGCCGTGGGGAGCATCGATCGCGCGCTCCTGGCCCGTGAGGCGGCGCGCGCCGATCACGGGGCGGCGCTCCGCCCTCACTCGTGGGATCTGCGTCCTCACGTCCGCGTCGGCTTCGACCGCAGCGGCCTCTGGGCCCTGCGTTCGCCCGGAGATCCGGCCGACAACCATTGACCCCCTCCAGGGCCGGGGCTATGCTGCGCATCCGAGCGGCATTCCCGCACCCCCGCCCCGTCGTGAAGCAGCAGACAAAGACGCTCCTCGTTTGGTTGTGCTTGATCGTCGCCGTCTTGGCGCTGGCCAACATGCTCAACAGCAGCCAGGAGGTGAAGCACGTCACCTACGCCAAGTTCATGGAGGTCGTCGACACCGACTGGCAGACCCTCAAGGACAGCACCACCCTCGAGATCGAGGTCCACCCGGCCCACGTCGGCATCACCTACGAGCTCGACGGCCGCAGCTACGAGGTCACCGGTCCGCTCTCCGAGGGGCTCTACGACAAGCTCAGCGAGAAGGGCATCGACTACAAGGTCGAGCCCGAGGAGGACAGCGCGCTCCTCCAGTTCGCGCTGATGTGGCTGCCGATGATCTTCATCGTCGTCCTGATGGTGATGTTCATGCGCCAGATGCAGGCCGGCGGCGGCCGGGCCATGAGCTTCGGCAAGAGCCGCGCCCGCCTCCTCAACGAGCACCACAACAAGGTGACCTTCAAGGACGTCGCCGGCGTCGACGAGGCCCGCGAGGACGTCGAGGAGATCATCGACTTCCTCCGCGACACCCGCAAGTACACGCGCGTCGGCGGCCGGATTCCCAAGGGCGTCCTCCTGATGGGCCCGCCCGGCACCGGCAAGACGCTCCTCGCCAAGGCGATCGCCGGCG
>JAGQIT010000125.1 GCA_020431135.1 Myxococcales bacterium
CCACGAGCTCCTCGACGCCGGCGGCACCTTCACCCTCGAGGGTCAGTCGGTCGGGGGCTACCTCGCCGGGCGCAGCGACGACTTCTCGACGATCTCCCCCTTCGGGGACATCGCCGCCTCGGCGCTCCCCTGGGGGATGCTCCAGCCGGGCACGAGCATGCGCGGCTACCTCTACTTCAAGCGCGTCGACAACGTCGCCAACGCGGCGCGCCTGACCTGGCACTTCTTCGGCTCCGACAGCGCGCCGGTCGTCGACATGCACTTCGACTTCTACATCGCCAACGTCGACAGCTAGCAGCGACGACGAACGCTACGGCTCAGCGCCGCGACCCCTGCCGGGATCGCGGCGCTGCTGCGTTGAGGCTCCGTCGAGCCATCACACGAGAAGCCGCGTCGACCCAGCGCGACGCCCTCGCGGCGTTGCGGGACGAGCCGCCTCAACCCAACGCAACAGCTCCCCCGCGGCGTCGCAGGACGAGCCGCGCCGACACACGCAGCGGACGCTCCGCGTGGAGTCGCCGAGCGGCGTCCAGGCGAGTAGCGAGGCCGCTGTCCCGCATCGCAGGAGTTGGGAGCGCAGCGCGCTCCAGACCGCGTGCCCGCAGAAGCGGTGGAGAGGCGCACCCGAGGCCCGACCGAGCGCCACCCGGAGGTCGACGACGAGCCGCGTACGCGCGGCGTCGCCCGACGCCGCGACTTTTTCTCGCCGCCGCTGGCCGGCGGCCGCGAGCTGTGCGATCACGGCTCTCCGATGGCCGACGAGCGAGCGATCCCCGAGACCCACGAGGCCGCCGCCGCGTGCATGCGCGACGCCCCGCTGCCGCCGGCGATCCTCGAGGTCGCCGAGGTCCTCCACAACGCCGACCACGACGTCGTCATCGTCGGCGGGGCGGTCCGCGACTTCCTCCTCGGCCGCGATCACGGCGACTGGGACCTCGCCAGCTCGGCGACCCCCGACGAGGTCCAGCGCCTCTTCCCGCGGACGATCCCGACGGGCATCGACCACGGCACGGTGACGATCCTCTGCGGCCGCGGCGACGATCGGGTGACCACCGAGATCACGACCTTCCGCGGCGAGGGCAGCTACGTCGACGGCCGCCGGCCGACCGAGGTCCGCTTCCTCCGCGCCCTCAAGGCGGACCTCGCCCGCCGCGACTTCACGATCAACGCGATGGCCTGGAACCCGCTGACGGGCGCCTTCACCGACGTCTTCGGCGGCCTCGAGGATCTCCGCGCCGGCGTCGTCCGGGCGGTCGGCGTCGCGGCCGAGCGCTTCCGTGAGGACGGCCTGCGGGCGATGCGAGCGGTCCGCCTCTGCGCCGCCCTCGGCTACACCCTCGAGGGGGAGACGGCGCGGGCGATCGCCGGCGCCCTCGACACCCTCGACAGGGTCAGCCGCGAGCGCGTCCAGGTCGAGCTGATGAAGCTCCTCAAGGCGCCGAAGCCGTCGCTCGGTCTGTGGCCGATGGTCGAGACCTCGATGTGGCCGCACGTTCTCGCCGACTACGACGATGCCGAGCGCGCCGCCGCGATCGCGGCCGTCGACGCCCTCCCTGGCGATCCGACGCTCCGCCTCGCCCGCCTGCTGTGGCCGCTGCGCGCGCAGCCAGCGACGATCGAGGCCGTCCTCGACGGCCGCCTGCGCCCGAGCCGAGACGAGCGCGCCCGGGTGATGCGGCTGTGCGTCCCGGCGAACGAGGCCTTCGCCGCGCTGCGCGAGCCGCCGGCGATCCGCCGCGCCGCAGCGGCCCTCGGGCGCGAGCACCTGGGTGACATCCTCGCCCTCCTCGCCGTCGACCCGGCCCAGGCCGCGCGCGTCCGCGAGGCCTGCGACGGCGCGGCCCTGACGACGCAGGAGCTGGCGCTCGGCGGCCGCGACCTGATCAACGCCGGGCTCCTGATGCCGGGGCCGACGATCGGCGAGCTCCTCCGCGGGCTCCTCGACTGGGTCTTCGACGATCCGCGCCGCAACACCCACGACGCGCTGATGGCCGAGGCCAGCCGCCGCCTCGCCGAGCCGAGCCCGAGCACCTGAGAACCCGAACCCGCGGCCCCGCGGGCCCCGTGGTAGCGTCGCTCGGTGCTCATCCGGGGTCGCCTGCCGCTCATCACCGCCTGCCTCCTCGCCTGCGCGCCGGCCCCCTCGGGGGAGTCCGCGAGCGACGCGACCCCGACCTCGACGACGACCTCGGGCGCGTCGTCCTCGAGCGCGAGCGACTCGACGACCGCCGACTCGACGACGACCGACGCGACCATAACCGGCACCGACGCCGGGACCACCGACGCGACCACGACCACCGGCGGCGACGAGGGCAACGTCCTCCTCGGCGATCGCCTCCTCAACATCGCCCACCGCGGCGGCCGGGTCGACCGCCCCGAGGCCACCCTCCTCGCCTTCACGCACGCCCTCGAGGTCGGCGCCGACGTCCTCGAGCTCGATGTCCACGCGAGCAGCGACGGCGTCCTCGTCGCGATCCACGACGACACCGTCGACCGCACCACCGACGGCGAGGGCGAGGTGCGGACGCTGACCTTCACCGAACTCCAGGCCCTCGACGCCGCCTACAACTTCAGCCCCGACGGCGGCGCCACCCACCCCTACCGCGGCATGGGCGTGACGATCCCGGCCGTCTCCGAGATCTTCGCGGCCTTCCCCGACGCCTTCTACATCATCGAGATCAAGCAAGACGAGCCGCCGATCGCCGACGCGCTCGTCGACCTCCTCGCGGAGCACGAGCTCCTCGACCGCACGGTTCTCGCCGCCTTCGACTCCGAGGCGCTCCTCGAGGTCCGCGCCGCCAACCCCGGGATCATGACCTCGCTCAACGTCGACGAGATGCTCGATCTCCACGCCCACATCGGCGACCCGGACTACGCCGCGCCGGCGCAATTCGTCCACTCGCCGTGGGAGCTGACCTCGCCGGAGCTCGTCGACTTCGCCCACGGCCTCGGCCTCAAGGTCCACCCGTGGACGGTCAACAGCCCCTTCGTCATGGAGGACATGATCGACGTCGGCGTCGACGGGATCATGACCGACGATCCGGTGCTCCTCGCGGGCTTCCTCGACCCCTGAGCTAGTACCCCTCGAGGTGCGGAAGCTGGACGATCCGCGCGTCGAGGGTGACGTAGCCCCGCTCGCCGCCGATCAGACGCACCGGCTGGAGCTCGACGCTGAGGAGCCGCTCCTCGCACTCCTGGACCAGGGCGTCGAGGCTGCGGAAGAGCGCCGCCAGGACCGTCGCGTCCGGATCGCTGCGCCGACGCAGCGCCGGCACCGGCACGCGCGTGAGGATCGCGTTGGCGAAGAGCAGCGCGTCGTCGGCCGACAACGGTGAGGCGACGAGCACCTGCTCCTGCGGCGCCTGCAGCCCGATCGGCCGGCCGTAGAGCGCGACCTCGCCGGAGCTCAGGCGGACCGCCCCGCAGTGGAGCTCGAGCCCCTCGGCGATCTGCTCGGCGACCAGCACCCCGTCGAGGTGGGCCGTCGGCGCCTTGTCCTCGACGGCGGCGACGATCGACGCGTAGGCCCGGCGGACCGCCGCGGCGGTCGTCAGGTCGAGCACCACCGCCCCGAGCTCGCGCTTGCGCCGGAGATCCGGGCTGACCGCCTTGAGCACCACCGGGAAGCCGATCTGCTCGGCGAAGCTCGCCGCGCCGCTCGCCGACGAGGCGACCGCCTGGCGCGTGACCTCGATGCCGAAGCCGTGGAGGACGACCTTGCTCTCGTGCTCGGAGAGCACCTCGCCGGCGCTGCGCAGGACCTCGAGGCTGCGCTCGCGGCCAGCGTCGTCCCCGGCCTCGAAGTCGTCGACGTCGTCGTACGCGTCGACGTCGTCGAAGCCGCCCTCGGCGACGAGCTCGAGGCTCCGCTCCTGGCGCAGCAAGGCCCGCTGCGCGAGGTAGGCCGCGCCGGGATCGTCGGCCGAGAGCCCGGGGTGCGGCGCCTCCATCCCCGGCGTCGCGCCGGTCAGGGGCAGCGCCCGCCGAGCCTGGGCCCAGCGCCCGAGGAGCGCCGGCGACGGCTTGA
>JAGQIT010001320.1 GCA_020431135.1 Myxococcales bacterium
CCAGGCGAAGACCTTGTAGCCGCGCCGGTGCATCTTCTTGAGGAAGCGGCGGTCGATCATCACGTGCTCGACCGAGAGGACGTCGGGGAGGGCGCGGCGGTTGAAGGCGAGGCGCTTGAGGAGCGCCTTCTCGTACCAGCGCAGGTCGGAGTCCTTGAACGTGCCGACGAGCTGTCCGCGGGCGATGTCGGGGTTCTCCGCGCGGATCTTGGCGAGGAGGAAGGGGTTGAACGAGGTGATGATCACGCGATCGGTGAGCCCGTGGGCCTCGATCATGTCGACGACCGCGGCGGCGAGGGTCTTCGTGTCGGTGCCCTTCGGCGCCTTGACCTCGACGTTGATCACGACCTCGCCGGCGATCTCCGAGAAGACCTCGTCGAGGGTCGGCAGCGGCTCGCCGGCGAAGCTGCGGTCGAAGTGGGCGCCGAAGTCGAGGGTGCGCAGGTAGTCGAGGGAGAGCTCGCTCGCCCGCCCGGGGACCATGGCGATGCGGTCGAGCTCGTCCTCGTGGAGGACGATGAGCTCGCCGCTGCCCGCGAAGGACGTGTCGAGCTCGAAGGGGACGCCGAGCGACTTCGCCGTGCGGAAGGCGGCGAGCGTGTTCTCCGGGGCGAGGCCGGCGGCGCCCCGGTGGCCCATCGCCGTGACCTCCGGGAAGAGGTGGTCGGTCGGCCGCGGGCGGTGGACGCAGGCCGCGGTCGCGCTGAGGGCCGCGAGGGCGAGGAGGGCGACGAGGGGGCGGGGCATCGGCGCGGGCGAGGATAGCTCACCTGCGCGGGCGCACGTCCGCAGCTTGAGCGCCGCCCTCGCAGGGCCTCAGCGCCCCGGCTTGGCGACTCTGCGGGGCTCTGGCGGCCGAATGGGAGGGGGATGCCGCGCGCTCCGCGAGGGACGGGTTCGTGCTTGAGGGGGAGCCTCGGAGCCTCGGAGCCTCGGCGACCGCGTGCGGACGTCGCCTGCGGTCCTCGTCGTCGTCGCCGCCGTGTCGCGATCGGTGACTCGCTGAGCCCCTCTTGCGGGTCGAGTTCGTCGCGCTTCGGCGAGCGACCTGCCGTCGATCGGCGCAATGTCAAACGTGGCGGTCGCAGGGTCCGCTCAGCGCTTCGGCTTGCGCCGCTTCTTCGCCCTCTTCGTCGGGGTCGCGGACGCCTCTGGAGCGGCGGGCCCGATCCAGGCCTCGAGCTCGGCGATCGCCTCGGCGTGCGCCTGCGGGTCGATCGCCTGGAAGGCGGCGAGCGCCTCGGCTGCGAGCTGGTCGCCGCGTCCCCGGGTCTTGCGGCTCTCGCGGAGGAGCGCGGCGAGGAGCTTCTTCACCCTTGCGACGAGGAGCGGCTCGGCGGCGACGTCGACGACCTTCAGCGCCCGCTGGAGGCGGCGCTTCGCGGCCTTGTGGCTCCCCTCGAGGAGGTCGACGCGGGCGACGGCGTAGAGCGCCGCGGCGACGGAGGGCAGCGCCGCCGCGGCGCCGTCGTGGGGGCCCGCGGAGACCCGCTCGAGGACCCGCTCGAGGAGGGGCCTCGCCGCCGCTAGATCGCCGAGCTCGAGCAGGAGAACGCCGAGGGCGTGCTCGCGGGCGGTGACGTCGGGGTGGTCTTCGCCGAGGCGGGCGCGGTCGATCGCCAGGGCGCGCTCGAGGAGCGGGCGGGCCTCGGCGCCGCGGCCGAGCGCGGCGAGGGCTCGGCCGACGTCGCTGAGGAAGGCCCCGAGCCTCGGGTGTGCGGGACCGAGGGCGGCCTCGCGGATCTCGAGGGCGCGCTCGAAGTAGGGGAGGGCGCTGGCGAAGTCGCCGCGCGCCGCATGGGCGGCGCCGACGTTGGCGAGGCTGGTGGCGACCGCCGGGTGCGTCGGTCCGAGGCTGGCGATCCGCGCCTCGAG
>JAGQIT010000126.1 GCA_020431135.1 Myxococcales bacterium
AGCCACATGATCTTCTGCGGCGCGCCGCCGCACTTGATAGGCGTGTTCGGGTAGGTGAAGATCGCGTTGCCGTCGCGGGTCGCCTGGATCGCCTCCCACGTCGTGTCGACGAAGTCGTACGAGTAATTCGAGCAGACGCCGTCGTGGCCGATCGCCTCCTGGAGGCCGTCGATCGCCCCCCAGTTGATCTGGATGCCGGGGGCGACGACGAGGTAGTCGTACTCGAGCACCTGGCCGTCGCGGGTGACGAGCCTGTTCTCGGCGGGCTCAAAGGCCGTGACCGCGTCGCGCAGCCAGGTCACGCCCTCGGGGATCAGCGACGCCATGTCGCGCTCGGTCGACTCGCGGTCCGCCGCGCCGCCGCCGACGAGGGTCCACAGCGGCTGGTAGTAGTGCTTGTCCGAGGGCTCGACGATGCAGATGTCGGGGTCCTGAAGGGCGCGGGCGAGGCGCGCGGCGACAGAGATGCCGCCGGTACCGCCGCCGACGATGACGATCCGGTGCTTGCGCGTGGTTTCCATGGCGTGGTCGCTCCTGCCTCCTGCCTGTAGCAGGACTCGGGCCAAGAGCGTGCGCCCGTCTGAAGGGGCGTTGGCGGCGGACCTGACCCAAGGGTGAATGTGGATTGCGCAGGTTTTGCGTGTCCGCGGAGAGCCCCGGCGCTGAGTGCGTGCGGCATGCGGCGACCTGTCGCAACGGATCGCAATGCTCGCGGGGAGCCGCGCGCGGCCCCTGATGAGAAACCCCAAAGACGGCGGTAGGTCGTCGCAACACCGGGCGCCGGGAGCCTGCCCTCACGCCGGCTGCGCGCGGGACTTTCGCCACGGGCTCCTAGGCCTCGACGGGGCGGAGCTCGATGTCGAGGAGCCCCTGGACCTGACGGAGAACGCGGAGCAGCGCCGGGCGATCGTCGCCGCGCAGGAGCACCCAGCCCTTCGACTCGCCGACGCCCTTGCGCGCCGACAGGCGGTCGCCGGGGCGCAGCGAGCAGCGGACCCGATCGACGCCGGGGAGCGCCGCGATCGCGTCGACGCCGTCGACCCGGACGACCTCGCCGGCGCCGGGGTGGATGACGAGCGCCGCGGCGGTCGCCTGCGCCGTCGTCGTCACCTGCGGGCGCTCGCCGCAGGCGATGGCGAAGAGCGCGGCGTAGGGATCGAAGCCGTAGGCGCTCGCGATCAGATCCATCAGGTAGCCGCCGGGGGGGCGGGCCGCGACCTCGCCGAGGACGTAGTCCTCCTGGCTGATGAAGAGCTCGAGGTGGGTGATCCCGTCGCGGATCGCGAAGGCCTCGAGGACCTCGGCGTTGAGGGCCAGGGCGCGCTCCAGGTGGACCGCGGAGATCCCGGCCGGGACGACGCTGGCGTGGCCGTGGATCAGGTACTCGGTCGGGTTGGTGAAGATGATCTCGCCGCCGGCGACCAGCGACTCGACGCTCATCTCGACGCCCTTGATCAGCTCCTCGGCGATCAGCTCGCCCTGGGCGGCGCGGTCGACCGCCGCGCGGACGTCGGCGAGGGAGCGGGCGATGACCAGGTCGCGGCTGCCGGAGGAGCGCCGCGGCTTGAGCACGAGCGGGAGGCCGAGGGCCTCGACGAGGTCGCGGGCGGGCGCCCCGGGGCGGACCTCGATGTGGGCCGCGGTCGGGATCCCGGCCGCCCGCGCCCGCTCCTTCATCCGCGCCTTGTCGCGGAAGAGATCGACCTGCGCCGGGCGGCTCCCGGGGAGATCGTAGGCCTCGGCGAGCGCCGCCGCGACCGCGACCGAGCGCTCGACGAGGGCGACGACCCCGGCCGGGCGGGCATCGCCCAGGGCCCCGCGCAGCGCCGCGAGGGCGGCTCCCGGATCGCTGAGGTCGACGTCGACGAAGACCGCGTCGCTGGCCCTGGCCGAGCGCGGCGGCGGGCGATCGACGGCGACGATCGTCGGCCCGCGGCGCAGCGCGACCTCGAGGGCGGGGCGTCGGTAGCCGATCAGGACGAGGGGCGCGGGCGCGACGAGCACGTGCGGAGGATATCGCCTCACGCGCGCGCTCGCACACCCGCGGCGCGCGGGCAGCAGCGGGCGCCGCGACGCTGCGACGACGCGAGGGCGCGTCGATCTCGAAGCGCTCGCGTCATCGATCGGCCGCCTCGCCGCGAGTGCCGCGGCGATGCTGCGACGACGCGAGGGTCGTTCTCAGTGCGCGTGCCCGTGGAGGCGACGGGCGTGGACGCTGGCCCCGGCGCGCCCGCCGTCGCTCGGCGCCTCGTCGTGGACGCGCGCGGCGACGCCGAGATGACGCGAGGGCGGGCGTCGACCTCAGTGCGCGTGCCCGTGGTGGTGGTGATGGGCGTGGGCGCCGGCCTCGGCGCGCTCGCGGAAGAGCGGGCAGTGGAGCTGGCGGCACGGCGCGCGGCCCTGGTCGTCGATCTGCAGCGTCGAGTGGCGGATCCCGAGCTCGTCGAGGAGCGCCTCGGCGGCGCGCAGGAGGTCGTGCCCCGCGATCCCCGGCGCGGCGACGAGGTGGGCGGTGAGCACGGTCTGGCCGCCCATCCCCCAGAGGTGGAGCTCGTGGACCGCGGCGACCCCGTCGATCCCCTCGAGGGCGGTGCGGACGCGGGCCGGATCGCTCTCCGGCGGCGCGAAGTCCATGAGCGCGTAGGCGGCGTCGCGGAGCACCCGCCAGGCGCTGACGCCGATCAGCGCGGCGAGGAGCAGCGAGATCACCGAGTCCGCGAGGTGCAGCCCCCAGCGCCAGGCGAGGAGCGCCGCGGCGATCGCCCCGACCGAGCCGAGGGCGTCGGCGAGCATGTGGGCGAGGGCGGCGCGGACGTTGAGGTTTTGGCGATCGGCGCGGGCGAGGAGCCAGGCTGAGCCGAGGTTGACGCCGAGGCCGATGACCGCGACGACCAGCACCGGCACGGCGGGGAAGGGCGGCGGCTCGCTGGCGAGGCGCTCGATCGCGTGGACGACGATGAGGGCGCAGGCGCCGAGGAGGAGGAGGGCGTTGGTGAAGGCGCCGAGGACCTCGGCGCGCAGGAGGCCGAAGCTGCGCCCGGGGCTCGCCGGGCGGCGGGCGAGCTCGGCGACGACGAGCGCCAGGAGGAGCGCGGCGCTGTCGCTGAACATGTGGGCGGCGTCCGAGAGCAGCGCGAGGGAGCCGCTGTAGAAGCCGACGCCGAGCTCGATGAGCATGTAGGCGCCGTTGAGAACGAGGGACAGACGGAGGGCGCGGCGGACCGGATCCACCCGCCGGGTCTGGCGATCGCGCGGCGCCTCGCTCATCGCCGGGATCCTATCAGGCCGGCGCCCGAACGCCCGTCGGCGGCGTTCTATGCAAGTCGCTTGTGTTCAGAGCCTGGGGCGAGAGTCCCGCGCCCTCGCTCGCCCTCGTCGACCCAAATCGCCCCGACGAGACCTGCGGAGCGGTCTGGGCCGACGACTGCGGGCGGCCCCCGAGCGCCGCTAGAACCCGCGCTGTGACCCCGTAGAGGGCGCGATCCGGATCCCCGAAAAAGATGAGCGACCCCGGGGGGTCGCTCTCTCGCGTGGCAGGAGGTGTCTACCTCTCGACCTGGGACATGGAAGGCTCACTGAACTCGCCGCTCAGGTACCCCTACGGCGGCGCACGGAACCGCGATTCGCGGGGTTGGTCCAGCCCGTCGCCGCCGTAGGGGTACCTGAGCGACAGCGACGTTCTGGAATAGCCTTCCTTGTGAATGATGCTTGGCGAAACTCTCGGGCGGCGCAACGCCGACCACGGTGCAGAGCACCTAGCTAGACTCTCGTCCTCCTGCGGCTGCGAGGATTAACCACCTAGCACAGGGCGGCCCCGCGGATCAACGCGGTCGGCGCCCTTTTGTTTGGGTGGGCGCAGGCCTCGACCGCGGTCCCGCGCAGACGCGCCCGCTCGCGGGGGTCCGCCGCGCCCGCTCTCGACCGCGACTCGATGACGACGACGACGACGACGACGACGACGATGTCGACGTCGACGGGTGCGACACGGCGGACCCCCGAGTCGAGGACCTCGACGACCGGACCTCGGTCGACGCGGCAGGGCCTGGCACGTCGAACACCGACTCGAGTACCTCGACGGTCGGCTCGATGACCGAGCTCGACGTCGACGTGCCGTCGACGCGTTCATGCGTCGTGGATCCACGCGCCGCTGCGACGACGCCGGCGCGACCAGAGGTCCGCCGGCGTCGCTGCGCTCGGAGGCGAGGCGCGCTCAGTCGGGGTAGGCCCGGACCCGGACCTCGAGGCGGTGGAAGCCGGCGATGCCGCCGAAGGAGCCGCCGATGTGGACGACCTCGACGGTCTCGAGCATGTCCGGAAACTTCACCGCCGGCGGCGGCAGCTTCTTGAGGGCGTCGGCGAAGGCCTCGTCGAACGACAGCGTGTTCGAGTAGCCGGTGGCCTCGCGGTAGCGGACGCTGATGTCGTTGAGCAGCGGCACCGGCTTGCCGCCGAGGGGCGCGTCGCCGACGACGCGCTGCGCGGCCGTCTGCGGGCCCGGACGCGAGGGCTCGACGCGCGGGTAGGGGGCCGTCGCCGTGAGGTCGTCGGTCTCGATCTCGGTCTCGATCGTCGGCTCGCGCGCGACCTCGGGCTCGGACTCGGGCTCTGCGACGAGGTTGCCTAGCTCGACGTCCTGCGTCTCCTCGAGGCTGAGGCTGAGGACGATGTCGACGAGGTCCTCCTCCGTGTACTCGACGGGGACGTTGTCCTCGCCGCTCTCGTGGCGCAGCTTGATCGTCTCGGAGGGGCGGCCGATCGAGAAGATCTCGCCGTAGCGGAAGGGGGTCGTGGCGCCCGTGGCGGGGCCCGGACGGCGGCGCGCCCGGAGCTCAAAGACGGGGCCGGTGATCTCGTCGACGCGGCCGATGTCGAGGTCGTAGTCCGGCGAAGGGAGCTCACCCTCGGCGATGATCAACAGCTGGGAGCGCGCGTAGAAGGCGTAGATCGCGGTGCGCTTGGCGAGTTGAGCTTCCGACATCGTCTCCAGGTTCCTGGTGGTGGCCAGGCGAGGAGGATATCAGGAACCGCCGAGAGTTCGCGCCAGACTTGGCCGCAGCGGGGCGCGACGGCGCCCCAGCGGCGGCGCGGCGCGGGCCCCGATCGTCCCGCAGCGGGCGCGCCGGAGTGGGGGCCGTGGTCCTTGCGCAGGGGTCCGCAGGCCCCAGCGATCCCCGAGCCCTCCGCACCTGTGGGGGCGACTGGCGGGGGCGGAGCGGCCTTCGCCGTGTTCCTCTATCCTGGGGCCGATGACGACGGCAGCGGTCACTCGCCTGCGAGCCGGCGCTCGTGCGGCGGCGCGGACGAGCAAGGGCTACATCGCCGGGCCCCTCTACGACAGCCTCTTCTTCATCGGCTCGCCGCTGCTGGCCCTCGTGATCGGCATCCTCATCGCCGACTCGTCGCTGCGCCGGACGACCCTCGAGATCGGCGAGTACACCGACTCGCCGGCGGGGCTGTTCATCGGCGCGTTCATCATGGCGCACCTGGTGGTGGTCTTCTTCCGCTCCCACGCCAACGCCGCGATCTTCAAGACCTTCCCGCTGCGCTTCACCCTGGTCCCCGTGCTCCTGTTCACGGGGATCATGCTCTCGGACTGGGTGATGGTCGCGACCTCGGTCGTCGCGACCTGGTGGGACGTCTACCACTCCGGCCTCCAGACCTTCGGGATCGGCCGGATCTACGACATGAAGGCCGGCAACGACGCCCACGTCGGTCGCCGCCTCGACTACCTCCTGAACACGCTCCTCTACGCCGGGCCGATCCTCGCCGGCGCGACCCTCTTCGACCACGTCGAGGACTTCGAGGAGTTCGAGCAGCTCGACGACGTCGTCGCCACCTTCTTCACCGCGATCCCGGCGAGGGTCGCGGGGATCCAGGAGATCCTCACCTGGTCGATCGTCGGCGTCGGCGTCCCCTTCCTCATCTACTACGTCCTCCGCTACGTCCAGTTCGCCCGCCAGGGCTACCGGGTGTCGCCGCAGAAGGTCGTTCTCTACGTCGTCACCGGCCTGTGCTCGATCTTCACCTGGGGCTTCAACACCTTCGGTGAGGCGTTCTTCATCATGAACTTCTTCCACGCGCTCCAGTACTTCGCCCTGGTGTGGTGGATCGAGCGCGGCAACATGACCGAGACCATGCGGACGGGGCGGCAGTGGCTGACGTTCCTCTTCTTCGTCGGCTTCGCGGGCGCCTACGGCGTCTGGGCCGAGATGCTCGACGGCAGCGCCCGCTGGGCCCTGGCCATCGTCTCGGTCGTGTCGATCATGCACTTCTGGTACGACGGCTTCATCTGGTCCGTGCGCAAGAAGCAGGTCTAGCGGCCAGCGGCGAAAGCCCGCGCTCGCGGCCGCAGTACGGCGTTCTCCGAGGCCCTGTGGGCCGCTCCCCGAACGCGCTGGCGACGAAGGTCGAGCTGGCGGTGGATCGTGGTGTCGAGACCTCACCTCGAGTCGGCCGCTCGCGTCTCCGAGACCACCGCATCGGCGACGTAGGACCCCGTGGGGGCGGCTTTGGGGGTAGCGGCGCGGCGAATGACGGAGTATGACCGCCGTCGCTGCGCGTGGCGGCGATGCTGCTGCGCTCATGGCGCTCCCGGCGTCCGCAGAGGCCATGGCGACGCGCGCCGAAGAGGCCTAGCATGGGCCCAGCTTTCGCGTGGTACACGCGAGACCCCGGCGTGGGACCGTGGCCCGCACCCCTGAGACGACAACCCCCATCGAGGCTCATTCAACAGTGCAAGACCTATGCAGAACGCTGCTCCTTGGCGTCTGGATCGCGTGCGTCACCGTCCTGGGCGGGCTCGGCTGCACCGAGGCGGAGACGATCGAAGAGGCCAGCGTGAGAGTCGAGGCGGGCCCCCCGTGGGTCCGCGACGTCGAGGTGACGCTCCCCTATCCGGTGGAGCTCGAGGCGGATGAGGCGGTCTCGATCATGCCGGTGGCGATCAGCGGCCGCCTCCAGCGGGTGCTCGTCGACGTCGGCGACAAGGTCGAGTCTGGGGCGCTCGTCGCCCTCGTCGACTGCCGCGAGTACACGGCGCAGCGGACCCAGGCCCAGACCTCGATCTCGCGCTGGGAGGCCCAGGTCGACGAGGCCCGGTCGCGCCTCGATCGCCTCCTGGCGATGGACGAGGGCAAGCTCGTCGCGCCGGCGGAGATCGACCGCGCGCAGGCCGAGGCGCGGATCGCCGAGGCCCAGCTCGAGGACGCCCGGGCGAAGCTCGCCGAGGCCTCGCAGCGCCAGGGCTACTGCTCGCTGCGCGCGCCCTTCGACGGCTACGTCGTCAAGCGGACCCTCGACCCCGGGGCGATGGTCCGCCCCGGCGGCGCGCCGATCCTGAAGATCGCCAAGACCCGCCAGGTCCGCGCGGTCGCGTCGATCGTCGAGCGCGACGCCCCGAAGGTGCCGGTCGGCGCCGAGGTCGACGTCGCCCTCAACGCCTTCCCCGATCAGATCCTCCGCGCCCAGGTCACCCGCGTCGGCCGCTCGCTCGACGAGGAGACCCGCACCCTGCGCGTCGAGATCGACCTGCCGAACACCGAGGCCGACTACCTCCCGGGCATGACCGGGCGCGCGGCGATCGTCATCGGCAAGCGGCCCAACGCCGTCCTCGTCCCCGTGACCGCCGTGTCGATCCTCGAGGAGTCGGCCTACGTCTACGTCGTCGACGAGAGCACCGGGAAGCCGCGAGCCAAGCGCGCGGAGGTCGAGCTCGGCGTCGATCTCGGCGACTGGCTCGAGGTCCTCAGCGGCATCGAGGCCGACCAGCAGGTGATCATGGTCGGCCGCGAGCTCGTCACCGAGGGCACCTGGCTCGAGGTCAAGGAGGCGGTGATCCGCCCGCGCGCGACCCAGAAGGAGGCGCCGTCGACCAAGGAGCCGCGGTCCAACGAGATCGAGGAGGACACGGCCCCCGCGGCGGCGACCGACGGCTCCGGGGACACCGACACCGACGGCGCCGCGGCTGAGACCGCGCCGCCGGCGGAGTCGGCGGGCGAGGGCGAGGCCGACGGTGAGGGCATCCCCGCTGAGGAGGCCGTCGAGGAGCCGCCGGCGGAGGACAAGGCCGCGAAGAAGCGCGGCGGCAAGGCCAAGAAGGCGAAGAAGGACAAGGGCGCCGAGGGCGACGGCAAGGCGGCGAAGGGGGACAAGGGCGCCAAGAGCTCCGGGTCCTCCGGCGGCGACGCCAAGGCCGACGCCAGCGCCAAGTCCCCGGAAAAGTCGAACTGAGCGCGTCATGATCAAGGCAGCCCTCCGCAACCCTGTCGCCGTCCTGATGTTCTCGATCGGCCTCCTGCTCATGGGCGGGATGGCCCTCAAGCGCCTGCCGGTCGACCTCTTCCCGAGCCTCTCGGTGCCGGTCGTCATCGTCGGCACCTCCTTCCGCGGCGCGACCCCGGAGACGGTCGAGCAGAGCGTCACCTTGCCGATCGAGCAGGCGGTCGCCCAGGCCTGGAACATCGACACCGTGACCTCCTCGACCCGCCAGGGTCTGTCGGTCGTCTACGCGTGGTTCCGCTGGGGCAGCGACATCGACGCCGCCCTCCTCGACGTCCAGCAGCAGGTCCAGGCGATCGGCGACACCCTGCCGGAGCACGCCCGCGCGCCGATGATCGTCAAGTTCGACCTCTCGTCGCTGCCGATCGCCTTCGTCACCCTGACTGGCGAGGGCACCGACGAGCGCGAGCTCTTTGAGCTCGCCAACTACGTCCTCGCGCCGCAGCTCTCGTCGGTGCCCGGCGTCTCGGCGGCGACCGTCTCGGGCGGCCGCTGGCGCCAGATGAACATCGACCTCGACCCGAACAAGCTGCGCCAGACCGGCCTGTCGCTGCTCGACGTCGAGCACGCGATCCGCCGCGCGAACGTCCTCGTCCCCTCGGGGACGATGCAGTCCGGGCGGATGGACTACGACATCCTCGCCAACACGCAGATGACGAGCAAGGCGGAGCTCGAGAACCTCGTCGTCAAGACCGTCGATCCGCCGCCGGGCAGCCGCGCCCAGTCCGAGATCGCGATCCGCGTCAAGGACCTCGGCACGGTCGTCGACTCGCACCGCCAGCAGAGCCAGATCGTCCACGTCGACGGCGAGCGCGCCGTCTACCTCAAGATCTACAAGCAGCCCGGCGCCAACACGATCAGCACGGTCGAGGCGCTCAAGGAGCGCCTGCCGAAGCTCCACGGCGTGCCGCCGAACGTCGACCTCGAGACCACCTTCGAGCAGTCGACCTACATCGAGAACGCGATCCGCGCGCTGCAGACGGACGCGATCCTCGGGGCGTCGATCGTCATCCTCGTGCTCCTCGTCTTCCTCGCGTCGTTCACGAGCACGATCATCGTCGCCCTGTCGCTGCCGCTCGCCTTCCTGGCGACGCTGGTGGTCCTCTACCTGACCGGCGAGACGATCAACGTCTTCACCCTCGGCGGCCTCGCGCTGGCGATCGGCCGCCTGGTCGACAACGCGATCATCGTCCTCGAGGTCATCCACCGCCACCAGTCGGAGGGCAAGCCGCCGCTGCAGGCGGCGCTCGACGGCGCCCGCGAGGTCGCGGCGCCGGTCCTCGCCGGCACCCTGACGACGATCATCGTCTTCATCCCGATCTGGTTCCTCACCGGCATCTCCAAGTACCTCTTCACGCCGATGGGCCTGACCATCGGCGCGTCGATGGCCGCGTCCTACATCGTCTCGCTGACGGTGATCCCGGTGCTCGCCCGCCGCCTCGGCGGCCACGACGACACCCCGCCCGAGGAGCGCTCGGTCTTCCGCAGGGCCTCGGACGCGATGTTCGGCACCTTCGAGCGCGGCCTCGCCGCGGTCGATCGCGGCCACGCGCGGATCCTCGAGTCGGTGCTCCGGCGCAAGAAGGCCGTGCTCCTCGCGGTCCTCGCGATCTTCATCGGCTCGCTGGCGATCGCCCGCGAGATCGGCTCGGACTTCTTCCCGCCGATCGACGAGGGCGAGGTCCAGGTCAAGGTGCGGGCGCCGATCGGCACCCGCCTCGAGGAGACAGAGGCGCTCGCCGCCCGCGTCGAGAAGCTCGTCGAGGAGGTCGTCCCCGCGGACGTCCTCGTCGGCACCAACACCTCGATCGGCGCGCCGAAGGGCGGCCTGCGGGCGATGCTCTCGTCGAACAGCGGCCCCCACGAGCTCACCGTCCGCCTCGAGCTGACGCCGCCGGGGCAGCGCG
The DNA here is from genome assembly GCA_020431135.1 of Myxococcales bacterium. Taxonomy (GTDB): domain Bacteria; phylum Myxococcota_A; class Polyangia; order Nannocystales; family Nannocystaceae; genus JADJRG01. The sequence continues at coordinate 10,185 of JAGQIT010000126.1, forward strand.
AGCACGACATCAACTACTACATCGACAAGATGCGCGAGCGGGCCAAGGACGAGTTCCCCGGGATCTCGGTGGTCTTCGACCCGCGCGGGACGATCCGCGAGATCATCAACTTCGGCTACAAGGCGCCGATCGTCGTCGAGGTCCGCGGCTACGACCTCGCCAAGGGCTCGGCGCTGGCGTCCGAGGTCGTCCGCGAGCTCAAGACCGTCCCCGGCCTCACGGACGTCAAGTCGATCCGCCAGGACGACTACCCGAACCTCCGCGTCGACGTCGATCGCGAGCGCGCCGCCCGCTTCGGCATCCACCAGGACGACGTGGCGATGCTCCTCCTCGGCTCGGTCTTCGGCAACATGTCGCGGGCGCCCTTCATGGTCGACCCCGAGACCGGCTTCCCCTACGACATCATCACCCGCCTGGCCGCGCCCTACCGCGACGATCTCAACGACCTCCAGGAGATCACGCTCCAGCACGGGGGCAAGCCGATCATGCTCAAGTCGTTCGCGTCGATCCGGCGGTCGACGGGGCCGCTGATGCTCGAGCGCCGCGACATCCAGCGCATCGCCGAGGTCACCGCCAACCTCTCGACGGGGACCAGCGTCTCCGACGCGGCGGCGATGATCGAGGAGCGCCTCGCCAAGCTCAACGTCCCGGAGGGCTTCACCGTCGACATCGTCGGCCAGGCGAAGGACCAGGAGGAGACCAACAAGAGCCTCGCCATCGCCCTCGGCCTGGCGATGTGCGTCGTCTACATGGTCATGGCGGTCCAGTTCCGCTCGCTGATCCACCCGCTCGTCATCATGTTCACGGTGCCGCTCGGGCTGATCGGCGTCTTCGTGGTGATGTTCCTCACCGGTACGACCTTCTCGGCCACCTCGGTCATGGGGATCATCATGATGGTCGGCATCGTCGTGGCGAACGGCATCCTCCTCGTCGACTACGCCAACCTCAAGCGGGCGGAGGGCTCCGATCCCGACGAAGCGGCGCTGACCGCCAGCAACGTCCGCCTGCGGCCGATCCTGATGACCTCGCTGTGCATCGAATTCGGCCTCCTGCCGATGGCCCTCGG
>JAGQIT010001321.1 GCA_020431135.1 Myxococcales bacterium
GTCAGCGCGTCGATCGTCGCCCGGGCGACCTTCGCCGCGCGCTCGGCCTCTCGTCGCTCGCGCGCCGCCCATGCCAGCTCGCGCGCGCGAGCCTCCTCCTCCTCGCGCTCGCGCAGGTCCGCCGGGGTCCAGCCGAAGTCGTCGCCGATCGGCGCGACGATCCGGGTGTCGGGCGCCTCGGCGCCCGCCGTCATCACCAGGTCGAAGCCCGTGCCGTGGTGGGCGGTCGGCTCGGCGTACATGCACGACGCGAGCGCCGGGCAGGCGCCCTTGGGCAGCGACTTCAGGCGCTCGCTCACCATGTCGTAGTCGGGGTCACCCTCGGCGTAGAACTGCCCAGAGCCGGCGTGGATCACGAAGACCGTGCGGCCGCCGCCGCGGTAGGCGCGGACCGAGCTGAAGGGGTAGGGGTGCTCGGCCATCGCGTCCATGAAGAGCCGGCGGGGGTAGTTCGACAACCACGAGGTGGCGCCGTCGCGGAGCGTCCGCTGGACGTTTTCCGGGATGAGGGCGGTGAGCTTGTGGCCGCGCGCCTTGTTGACGCGGACGTCGACGGCGAGGCGGCCCTCCGCGGTCTTCGTCCACTTCGCGTGGGCGCAGCGCCTCGCGAAGTCGCAGAAGCGGGCCTGCGGTCGACCGAGGGGGACGAAGCCCTCGAGCTCGCGGGCGCGATCGAGGGCGCCGGCGAGGACGGGGCGCAGGCCGTCGACGTAGCGACCCGGCCAGTCGGGGACCTCGACGGCCTCCTGGTGGAGCGTCCGCGTGACCTCGCCGAAGGGGGTCATCTCGACGAGCGCCGCGGCGCCGGCCCAGACGACCGGGTCCCGGGGGCCGCGGGCGAAGCGGTGGAGGGTGAGGGTGAGGGCGACGAGGCGATCGTCGCCAGCGAAGCCGAGGGGGAAGACGCGGTAGTGGTAGGCGGCGTCGCAGGCCGCGGCGGGGCGCTCGCCGGCCGCGAGCGCGAGGGCGGCGGCGCTGAGCGACAGCGCGAGGCTGAGCGCCCGTCGGCGGAGCTGGGTGAGGGGGCGGGGCATCGACCTGTCCTCAAGTATAAGAAGCAAAAAGAGCGCGGTCGCGACCACATCACGCGCGGCGAACGATTCCGGGCGCGCGGGCGCTGTGCTAGCGTCGCGGCAGGAGGGACGATGACGCGCACGATCCTCACCGCCGCGGGCCTCTGCCTCGCGCTCCTCACCCCAGAGCTCGCACGCGCGGAGACCCCCGCGCCGCCGCTCGACGGGCGCCTCCGCCTCCACGTCGACACGTCGCTCGTCGGCTTCCACCAGAGCCGCGGCAGCTTCCCTGACGAGCCGCGCCCGGAGAACGACCCGCGGATCAACACCCTGACCGTCGGCTTCGGGCGCCCCCGCGACGCCCGCCTCGTCCAGCCGCTGATCGGCTTCGGGGTCGGCTACGCGCTGCGTCGCGTGGTCTTCGGCGCCAACCTCGGGCTCGTCGGCGATCGCCAGCGGTCGGTCGACGACGGCGCGGGCGACGACGACTTCCGGACGACGGTGAACACCTTCGGCGGCGCGCTGATCCCCTACCTCAACGTCCTCCTCATGCCCGACAACCAGCGGCTGCTCCCGTGGGTCGGCCTGCGCTTCGGCTTCACGGGGACCGGCGTGACCCAGCGCGAGAAGGGGGTCACGCCGATCAGCGGCCTCGACGTGAAGAACCTCTGGCGCGACTCCTACATCACGCCGCTCGTCGGCGCCGGGGCGGGCGCGCATGTGATGCTCGCCCCGCGGGTCTCCTTCGACTTCGCCGGGACCTTCGACTACGGCTGGACCTTCCAGCGCCGGCGCACGGAGCTCTCGCTGACGCCCGAGCAGAGCGACAAGGGCGAGTGGGAGGCGGACCGCCACGGCTGGGGGATCGCGGTGCTCGCCGGGCTGTCGATGTGGCTCTGAGGCGGGCGCGCGGGCGCGCATGCGCGTCCGCAGCGTGCGCTCCTGCGTCTGAGCCATCCGTCGCCGAGCGCTGCGCGCGGGCGCGTCGGCGCGGGGCGAGGCGCGGCGGTGAGGTCGTGTCGACGGGCGCGTCGGCCTGCTAGCCTGCGGTTGATGCCTGCGGCGCGAATCCTGGTGATCGGCGACACCCTCCTCAACCAGACCCTGCGCGCCGAGCCGGCGCTGATCGGGCGCGGGGCGGTGCCGGCGGCCTTCCTCAACGAGGAGCTCCTCCACCTCCGGGCGACGCCGGACTGGACGATCCAGGGCGCCGGCTACATCGCCCGCTACCTCGCCGCGGCGGCGCCGGGGCGCCTCGTCTCCCTCCTCACCGAGACCCGCAACGCCTTCTTCCCCGGGGCGCTCCGCCAGCTCCTCACCGGCATCGGCGATCAAGGGGCGTCGGTCTACACGGTCGAGGATCGATCGGCGCCGGTGATCACCCGGGTGCTCCGCAACGTCGCCGCCAGCCGGTCGACGGGGCCGCAGCCCGACTACCGCCCGCAGCTGCGGATCGACACCCCCTCGGGCCCCTTGCCGGCGGAGCGCAGCCGCGGCCCGGCCCTCGACGCGGCGATCGCCGCGGCCTTCGGCCCGCTCGCGGCCGGCGACCTCGGCCTCCTTCGGTTGTCCTCCGCGGAGCTCCTCGCCGGCTACGGCGACGGCCCCGAGCAGGCGGCGGCGCTGCGGCGGGCGGCCGAGCGGATCCTCGCCGAGGCCCAGGGGCGCGGCGTCCGTATGGTCGTCGACCTCCGGCCGCTCCCCGCCGACCTCGACGTCCGCGACCCCGAGACCGTGATCGCGACGACGGCCGGCCGCCTGCGCGACGCCTTCGGCCGCGAGCTGACCGCCGAGGCCGCGGTGGAGCGCGCCTTCTGGGCCCTCTCGCCGGCGCGGGCGCTGGTCTGCTTCGCCGCCGATCAGGGGATCTTCGTCGCCCTGCGCGGCGACCTGCCCTCCGGCGTGGTCGATCCGGGAGAGCTGCGCTATGCCAA
>JAGQIT010000127.1:0-7274 GCA_020431135.1 Myxococcales bacterium
CGTGAGCTGACCCGCCCTCGCTCGCGGGCCCGCCTCCGGGCACCTCTGCTACCTTCTTGCCCCATGGAGATCCCGACGATCCGGGCGCCCCACGGCAGCGCGCTCTCGTGCAAGGGCTGGCCGCAGGAGGCCGCCCTGCGGATGTTGATGAACAACCTCGACCCCGACGTCGCCGAGGACCCGAAGAACCTGGTGGTCTACGGCGGCACCGGCAAGGCGGCGCGCTCGTGGCCGGACTACCACCGGATCGTCGCGTCGCTCCGCGACCTCGAGGCCGACGAGACGCTGATCGTCCAGAGCGGCCGCGCGCAGGGGATCTTCAAGACCCACGAGGACGCGCCGCGGGTGCTCATCGCCAACTCCCACCTGGTCCCGAAGTGGGCGACCCTCGAGGAGCACAACCGCCTCGCCGCCCTCGGCCTGACGATGTTCGGGCAGATGACCGCGGGCTCGTGGATCTATATCGGCACCCAGGGGATCGTCCAGGGGACCTACGAGACCTTCGCCGCCTGCGCCCGCCAGCACTTCGGCTCCGACCTCCGCGGGCGCCTGGTGGTCACCGGCGGGCTCGGCGGGATGGGCGGCGCGCAGCCGCTGGCGGCGACGATGAACGGCGCGGCGATCCTCTGCGTCGAGGTCGACCCCCACCGGATCGATCGCCGCCTCGAGACCGGCTACCTGATGCGCAAGTCGGAGAGCCTCGACGAGGCGCTCGCGCTCCTCGACGCCGCCCGCGCGGCCGGCGAGGCGCTCAGCGTCGGCCTCCTCGGCAACTGCGCCGAGGTCCTCCCCGAGCTCGTCCGTCGCGGGGTGATCCCGGATGTCGTAACCGACCAGACCAGCGCCCACGACGAGCTCCACGGCTACGTCCCGGCGGGGATCTCGCTCGCCGACGCGATCGCCCTCCGCGAGGCGGATCCGGCGGAGTACATCCGCCGCAGCGTCGCGTCGATGGGCGAGCACGTCGCGGCGATGCGGGCGATGCAGGACCGCGGGGCGATCGCCTTCGACTACGGCAACAACATCCGCGCCCAGGCGGTCAAGGCCGGGGTCGAGGACGCCTTCGAGATCAAGGGCTTCATCCCGCTCTACATCCGCCCGCTCTTCTGCGAGGGGCAGGGGCCCTTCCGCTGGGCCGCGCTCTCGGGTGACCCGGCGGACATCCGGGTCACCGACGAGGTGATCCTGAACCTCTTCCCCGAGAAGGTCGAGCTCCGCCGCTGGATCGAGCTCGCCCAGAAGCACGTCCACTTCCAGGGCCTCCCCGCGCGGATCTGCTGGCTCGGCTACGGCGAGCGCGACCGCGCCGGCCTCGCCTTCAACGAGCTGGTCCGCACCGGCAAGGTCAAGGCGCCGATCGTCATCGGCCGCGATCACCTCGACTGCGGCTCGGTCGCCTCGCCCAACCGCGAGACCGAGGGGATGAAGGACGGCTCCGACGCGATCGCCGACTGGCCGATCCTCAACGCCCTCCTCAACACCGCCGCCGGCGCGACGTGGGTGTCGCTGCACCACGGCGGCGGCGTCGGCATCGGCTACTCGATCCACGCCGGCATGGTCGTCGTCGCCGACGGCACGGTCGGCGCCCGCCGCCGCCTCGGCCGCGTCCTGATCACCGACCCGGGCCTCGGCATCGTCCGCCACGTCGACGCCGGCTACGGCGAGGCCAACAGCTTCGCGCGGACGAACCAGCTCATCGTCCCGCGCGTCGAGGACGAGGAGGCGGCCCCCCGCGCCCACGGCGGCGCCCGGGTCGTGGTCGACGACGAGGGCGATGACGAGGGCTAGCGGCGCCGCGGCGAGCCCGGGCCCGAAGCGCCTCATCGCGCTCACCGGGATCGGCCAGCTCCTCACCCTCGCCGACGGGCCGAGCGGCGCCCGCGGGGGCGCGGCCCAGGGCGCGCTCGGCCTGCGTGAGAACGCCGCGGTCCTGATCGCCGACGATCGGATCCGCTGGGTCGGCGCGCGCGACGGGCTCGAGGCCGCCGTCGAGGCGACGCGCGACCCCGAGGGCGCCGGCGACGTGATGGTCGAGGTCCACGACTGCCGCGGCCGCGCCGTCCTCCCCGGGCTCGTCGACAGCCACACCCACCTCGTCTGGGGCGGCGATCGCCGCGATGAGCTCGAGCTCCGCCTCGGCGGCGCCGACTACGAGGCGATCTTCGCCGCCGGCGGCGGGATCCTCTCGTCGGTCCGCCAGACGCGGGCGCTCAGCGAGGACGACCTCCACCGCGCCGCGCTCGCGCGGGCGCTGCGGATGCGCGCCTGCGGGACCACGACCTTCGAGATCAAGAGCGGCTACGGCCTCGACCTCGAGACCGAGCTCCGCCAGCTCCGCGTCGCCCGGCGCCTGGCGACGAGCGACGGGCTGCGGGTGAAGACGACCTGCCTCGCCGCCCACGCCCTGCCGGCCGAGCACCGCGGGTCCGCCGACGGGCGCGCCCGCTTCCTCGCCGAGGTCTGCGAGACGATCCTCCCGGCGGTCGTCGCCGAGGGGCTCGCCGACTACTGCGACGTCTTCTGCGACCGCGGCGCCTTCACCCCGGAGGAGAGCCGCCAGGTGCTGGGGCGCGCCCGCGCCCTCGGCCTCGAGCTGCGCCTCCACGCCAACGAGCTCGGCTCCACCGGCGGCGCCCGCCTGGCGGCGGAGCTCGGCGCGGCGTCGGCCGACCATCTCCTCTACCTCGACGACGACGAGCGCGCGGCGCTGCGCGACGCCGGGGTCGTGGCGACGCTGCTGCCGGGGACCTCGCTGGTCCTCGGAAAACCCTACGCCGACGGCCGCGCGCTGATCGAGGCAGGGGTCCCGGTCGCGGTCGCCAGCGACTGCAACCCGGGCTCGTGCGCGCTCGAGAGCCTCGCCCTGGTCCTCGCCCTCGCCTGCTACGGCTGCCGCCTGTCGCCCGCCGAGGCGATCTGCGCGGCCACCCACAACGCGGCGGCGTCCCTCGGCCTCGCCGGCGAGGTCGGCCAGATCGCCCCGGGCGCGGCCGCCGACCTGCTGATCCTCGCCACCGACGACTACCGCGACCTCGTCTATCACGCGGGCTCGCCGCTGATCGCCGCGGTCTTCCAGGGCGGCCGACGCGTCGCCTAGGAGGCTGTCCGAGTGTTCGGCGCGTGGCCCCGCGCCGCACTCGTCGGCCCGAGTCGTCTCGGCGAGACGCCGCGGCGCCGGGCCGTACCGCGGGTCGACGAGGGCAAGCGAGGGCGCGTGGTCTCGCGCCCGCCGAAGCGCCGCGAAGCTCGAGGCCCCTCGCGCGCCCGTCGGAGCTCGCGCTGCGGCGCCGTACCGCGGCGGCCTCTCGGAGCGCTCGAGTCGATGATCCGCGAGAGCACGAGACGGGCTCCGAGGTGAGTCCGAGTCGATCGAGGCAGGGGTCCGCGTGACCTCGCGTCGACGACCCGCGCCCCTTGCTACAGACGCCCGCTCGCCCACCACGCGAAGACCCCGCAGACCCGAAGACCGTCCGGAGGTATCGTGTGGCGGTCCCCCGGGCGGGCCGGCGGGCCCAGGCGAAGAACCGTCGAGCGAGGAGAGGCGTGTCGGAGGTGCAGCGAGCGGGTGGGCACAGGCCGCGAGCGGTCGACGGGGCGCCGAGGGCTCCTCTGCGCCGACGCACGCTCGCCCGCGCCGTCGCGCCGCTGATCGCCGCGTTGGTGACGCTCCCGCCGACGCCGAGCTCCGCCGCGCCGAGCTCCGCCGCCGACGCGTCCGAAGCGACGGCCGTTGACGCGTCGCCCTCGACGTCCGCGCCGAGCTCCGACGCGCCCACGACCGACGCGACCACGACCAACGCGAACGCTGCCGCGACCCCGCCGTCCTCCGCGACTTCGCCGCCCCCGATGAGCGAAAGAGAGGCCCCAGCGACGACCTCGTCGGCGAGCGTGCCCCCCCGCGTGCCCGAGAACGCAGAAGCCCAGGCGAAGCGCGCCCCCGTCACCGTCGCCCCCGATCCGATGGCCAACCAAGTCGGCGCCGCCTGGCGCCACTGCGTCCCGGGCTACGCGATCTGCACGCGCCCGCGACCGGCGCGCTGGCTCCTCGGCGCCCTCGGCCTCACCCTCGCCGGGGCCGGCACCGCCTACCTCCTCTTCGTCGGCGACAGCCTCCGCGCCGGCGATCCCGGGGGCTTCATCGCCGGCGGCGGCATGGCGGCGCTCGGCGGCGCGGTGCTCGGCGGCCTCTACGGGCTCATGGGCGGCGACCGCCGCGGCGACGCCGATCGCCTGCGGCCGTCGACCTTCGCCTTCGACTACACCTCGGGCGGCGCCCCGCGCCTCGGCGAGCAGCACCCCGGCGAGATCGCCCTCCGCTTCGCCCCCAACTTCTACTTCCGCGACGGCGGCGGCCGCCTCCGCCTCTTCGGTCACGTCGGCGGGATCCCGGGGCGCGAGACCGACGTCGATCCCAGGCCGCAGGTCAGCGAGGTGACGCCCGGCTCGGACAACACCCAGCCGGTCGCCCTCGGCGAGCGCCTCCTCAGCGTCGGCGTCGGCACCGACCTCGCGGTTACCCTCCCCTACCCGCTCCTGCGGCGCAGCGCCCACCTCGGCGCCGCCGAGATCCGCTGGCGCCCCGAGGTCCAGATCCGCCGCCACGACCTCGGCGACCGGGTGATCGAGCGGACGATGCTCCTGCCCCTAACGATCGGCCTGCGCTGGTACCTGTCGCCGCGCCAGCGCTTCACGACCTACGTCGGTCCTCGCCTCGACTTCGTCGCCGCCGCCGCCGACGGCGACAAGCTCGATCGCGGGGCGCCGAACGTCGGCTCGCTCTACGGCGAGGTCTGGTACGACATCGACGTCCCGCTCCTCGTGCGCCCGAGCGCGCCCGTGCGCCTCAACGGCATGTTCACCCTCGGCTACGTCCACTCGCGCTTCGACGGCCACGGCATCAACATCGGCGGCGCCTACGGCTTCCTCGGGCCGGCCTACGCCGGCTGGCACATGCGCCTGCGCCGGCGCGGCAAGCCGGCCGCGGTCCAGGTCGGCTTCGGCTCGTGGTTCGGCAGCGGCTTCGCGGCGGTGTTCTCGGCCGGGGTCGTGCTCCCCGATCTCGGAGGCAAGAAGCTATGACCCGCCGACTCCGCAGCCTCGTCTCCGTCACCGCGTCGCTCGGCGCCGGCGCGATCGCCCTCGCCCTCGCCCTCGCCTCGCTCCACAGCTGCGCCCAGCCGGAGTGCGTCGTCCCCAACTACACCGACCCCGAGTGCCGGGTGATCGTCGAGAACGAGCTCGCCCGCCTCGACGCCGCCTCTGGGGTCGAGGTGCGCTTCGTCGACCCCCGCGGCAGCGACCTCGACTGGGACGCCCTCGGCCTCGTCGAGGAGCCGGCGGCCGGCTCCGTGCGCGCCCGCGTCGCCAGCGTCGGCGACTTCGCCCTGCGGATCCGCGGCGACGCCGACGAGGCCCGCACCGTCGACCTCGAGCTGACCAACGTCGACCCGCGCGCCGTCCTCCGCGTAGGTCCGGTCGGCGACCTCGATTCGGGGATCACCCTGCCGCAGCCGGGCGAGCCGCTCCTGCGCCGCCAGCTCAGCGTCGACGTCGACGCCGGCGCCGAGGTGGAGCTGCGCGGCGAGCTCCCCTGCCCCGAGCGCTTCACCCTCGCCTTCGTCGGCGACATCCAGACCAACCCGACCCACTTCGAGCGGATCCTCGAGCGGATCCGCGAGGACGGCGAGGCGGCGGCCGACGCCGGCGCGCCGCTCCTCGGCATGGTGATCGTCGGCGACCTCACCGAGTGGTCGAACGACGAGGAGTTCTTCAAGATCCGCGCGCTCCTCGGCAACGCCCCCGCGCCGGTGGCCGTCACCGCCGGCAACCACGACATCTTTCGCGGCGCCGTCGCGATCTACAACAGCTACTTCGGCCCGGCGAACTACAACTTCGACGTCTGCGGCGCCCGCGTGGCGATGATCGACACCGCCTCCGCGCGCCTCGCCAGCTCGATCGAGGGGCGCCTCGGCGAGCTCGTCGGCCGCGGCGACGCCGACCTCCTGATCATGGCGACCCACTACCCGCCGCACTGGGGCCTCAGCGGCGACGGCTGGTCGCGCGAGGACCAGCCGCAGCTCCTCCTCGCCGAGCTCGCCCTCGCCGAGGCCGACCTGATCGTCGCCGGCCACCAGCACGCGCTGCGCGACTCGATCATCCACGTCGGCGGCCGCGACCTCCGGCAGATCATCGTCGGCACCGGCGGCGCCGACCAGGGCCTCGGCGTCGCCCGCTTCGGCTACCTGCGCCTGCGCGTCGACCCGAGCGCGGGGATCACCCCCTGCTTCGTCGAGGTCCCGCCCCCGGGCTGGGCCGGGCCGGCGAACGAGCCGCTGGCGTCGCTCCCCTACTGCGACACCTGAGCGCCGACCCGCTCGCAAGGCGAGACGATCATGCCTTTTGGGGCATCTTCAAACGTCCGTGTCGGCGCGACTCGGCGGCGCGATCGAGCCTCCTGTGGGCAGCGTTCCCCGCGACGCTCGTCGACGAGCCGCTTCGGCTACCTGCGCCCGCGCAGCGATCCGAGCGAGGGGACCGCCCAGTGACTCGCGCGTCTATTGCGACACCGGAGCGCTGCGCAGGAGCTCGAAGATGTCCAATTGGACATCTTTGTAGGTCCGCCCAGGCCCGACTAGGGTCCTCGACAGCTCGCTCCAAGCGGCAGCGCCGAGCGCCGCACAGCGTCGAGTCACGTGTGTATGGGCCCGTAGCTCGCGCCCACGAGGCCGCGTCCTCGGCGCCCCTCACGCGGGCAGCGGCGCCTCTCCGCAGGCGATCGCCAGCGCCAGCTCGGCCGCCACAGCGAGCGGGTCGACCAGCGCCGCGCCAGCGAACGCCTCGCCCTTGAGGACCAGAGGAATCTCGGTGCAGCCGCAGATCAGCGCCGTCGCGCCGGCGTCGATGAGGCGCCGCGCCGCCTCGCGCAGCGGCGCCGCCACGACCTCACCGCGGACCCCGGACTTGAGCCCGCCGCCGCCGCGCCGCCCTTCATGCAGCGGCCCGTAGATCGGCGTCATCACCAGCGCCTCCTGGAGCGCGTCGCCGTCCATAAGATCGAGCGGGCTGATGAGCTCGAGCGCAGGCCAGCGCACCGCCCTGCTGTGAAAGACCCGCGCCCGAAGGGCCCCCGTCGTCGCCAAGAGCCCGACCCTGCGCGGCCCGACGCCAGCCCGCGCGCCTGCCCCCACAAAGACCCGCTCGAGCGTCGCCGCGACCATGTCGAGGAGCGGCACCGGTGAGCGCGCCCGGAGCTGCTGAAAGAACGCGTGGGCCGT
>JAGQIT010000127.1:7332-16543 GCA_020431135.1 Myxococcales bacterium
GGGCGACGGACCCTCGCCGAGGATCGCCGCCGTGCGATCCGGCGTCGCCGGGATCGCCGAGAGTATCCACTCCGGGAAGTCCTGGTCGCGCGCCGGTCGATCGAGGCGGGCGGCCGCCGCCCGCAGCAGCGCCCGCTCGAACTCGAGGTGGGCGTAGGGGCCGAGACCGCCGACCACGCCGATCACCCGCCGCCTCTCCGCGACCACCGCCGATCTCCCCGACGCCACCACCCGACCCCTCGTCGCGGAGGATCGACCGCCGCCGATCCTCCGCGCCATCGATGGTAGCGAGCCGCGCGTCGGCCTGCGGGCGCGGGCGCGCAGCGACGGCGCGCAGCGGTGCAGGATCTGCGCCCCGCGCAGGCCCGCGCGAGGGCATCCTCGAGCGCAGCGATGCCTCTTCGTCCGCGTCCGCACGACCTCGCCGCCGCCGCGCTCATCCTCGGCGTCAGCGCCTGCGCGGGCGGCTCGACGACGACCGACACCGGCGCGAGCGCGAGCGCGACGACCGACGACGAGACCACCGGGACCACCGGCGAGGAGCTCTGCTACTTCGGCACCTCCGCCGGCACAGCGGGGGCCGAGGGCGCGTGGATCGAGCTCCATCACGGCGGCTACGCTGACCACGGCGCGCTCGTCGAGAACGGCGACGCCCTGCCGATCGTCTGCGGCTTCCAGGGCGCGTACATGTTCGAGCTGACGCCCGTCCTCGGCGGCTTCACGCCGGCGGGCGACTACGTCTACTTCGACGTCTGGCTCGACGTCGAGGGCTACACCGACGGCTTCGGCGGCCACTTCTACGGCGACGATCATCTCGGGATCCTCGTCGGCTGCATCGACGACCCCTACGCCGAGGACCCGAACCTGTGGCCGATCACCTTCCAGGTCCTGGTCCACGACGAGATCGACAACGTCCTCGCCCTCGACGGCCTCCCCGCGCACTTCCACGCCGCCTTCGAGGGCGACGGGATGAGCGTCGTCGTCGACTACGACCTGACGCTCGCCGCCCAGCCCGACGCGACCTGGGAGTTCTGCGGCTACACCCCGCCCTAGTGGGCCCCGGGAAGAAGAAGAAGAAGCCCGACGGAGCTGTGTCCGACGGGCCTCTTCACCGCGACGCGGACCGCTCTAGCCCTTCTTCGCCGCGATCGTCTCGAGCACGAACCCCGTCACGGCGAGGGTCGCCGAGTCGAGCAGCGCGACGCAGAGATCGAGCGCCCCCGCGGCCCCCCCGACGGCGTAGCCGCCCGCGGCGATCTTCTCCTGGCTCTCGGAGGACGCGCCCCAGAGCGACTGGCGCTTCGCCTTCGGCACGGACTTCCCGAGCGCCTTCAGGTTGGCCATGGTGAAGAGCTGCGGCGCCTCGGCGGCGACCGTGTAGATCCTCAACACAGAGCCGGCGCGGCTCACCGGGTCCTCGCACTTGAGGAGCCCGACCATATGCTTGATCTGGGCGTTGTCCGGCTTCCGCTTGAGCTTGAGGCGCAAAATGGCCTCCGACATGAGGGCGTAGCTCCAGCGGCTAGCGACGTCGCCCTGCTGGCCCTCGCCGAGGATCCGGTCGACCTCCGCGAGCGCCGGCGCGACGTTCTCGCCGCGCCCATGCGCCGCCTCGGCCGCCTCGACCGCGCCCCGGAGGCGAGTGCCCGCGGTGTCGACCGGCGGGGTCGGGGGCGGGGTCGGGGGCCGCGTCTCGTAGAACGCGTGGGGCGCTCCGATCGCCCGCATCAGGTGATCCCACCGCCACTCGGAGCGCTCCTGCGGGTAGTCGCTCGACCGCGCGCGGCCCATGACCAGGGAGCTGAAGGTGCTCGTCGCGCCGCTGCGGATGTGCTCGAGCGCGGCCTCGATCAAGGGGCGCGTGGCCGGGTGCTCGGGCGCGTGCGCCATGAACTGGATGAGCAGGTCGCTGGTCGTGCGCGGGTGCGTGATGATCCCGGCGATCCGCTCCGCGTCGAGGCGACCGACGTCGTGGAGCGCCTCGATGAGCCGCCGACTGGGCGGCCGATCCGCGAGCGCCGCGACCCCCTCGTCTGGACGCGCACGAACCACGAAGTCGAGGAGCTCGTCGCTCCAGAAGTACTGGGAGTCGGGCTGCAGCGCGCGCAGCTCGAGGATCCCGTCGGCGAGCTGGCCCCGCAGCTCCGGGGCCGCCTCGTGAAGCTCCTCGAGGAAGCGACCCATCTTCAGCAAGGCGACGGTCGACTGCGCCTCCCGGTCGTTCGACCCCGGCTCGAGCGACTTCCTACACTCGGCGAAGACCCGAGCGACGCTCGCCTGGTCGCGCTCGACCAGCGCCCGAGACCAGCTGGTGGCGTGCTCGGCGAGGGCGCTGTACTCGGCGTCACGACCGAGGTCCTTGCACGCCTGGAGGTGGGCCTGGAGGTGGCGCTTGCTGCCGAGCCTGTTGTTGTTGACCAGGTCGTCGAGCGTCGCCTGATAGGTCACTGCGAATTCATCCGTGGATTCGGACATCTTTGCCTTCCTTTGCGGATCGCCGCGCCGCAGCGCCTCACAGGACGGCCGGCTTCCAGAACGACGTTCGACGCCGTTCTAGCCGCCGACGTGGACGAACGGGAGACCTCCAATGTGGGAGCACCCGCCGCGAACACCGGCCTAGCGAGCGGTCTGTGGGAGAATTTCGCGCTCGCCCGCCGCGATTGTCCCAGCCGCGCTGCGAGTTTCATCGCGGACGACGATCCCCAGGCGCGGGTCGTTCGGCGGCGGCGGGCGGCTGGTCGCCTCCTCGCCCTCCGTCTCGCCGCCCGCGCAGGCCGGGCCATCGCCGCGAGCGCAAGGTCCAGGTCTGACGTGCGGGACAGCCTAGCCCGGCGACCAGATCCCGAAGATCTCGCGGATCGCCTGGATGAAGCCGATCTCGCCCTCCGAGACCGTGCCGTCGGCGCGGGCGATCGCCGCGAGGTCGGCGACGATCTCCATCCGCTGCATCTCGTCGAGCTCGTCCTTTAGGACATACGCGTAGTCCGAGGCCATCGACCGGCGCTCGTCCTCGGTGCCGAAGTGCTTGTACCAGACGCCGACCTCACGAATGATGTTGGCGATGTCGTCGGAGGTGTCGTTCGGCGACCACCGCTGCAGGCGCTTGATCATCATCCCGACCTCGCGCTTGTCGAGCGTGCCGTCGGTCGTGTAGCTGAAGGTCAGGTACAGGAACCCGAGGGTGTGGAGGGTCGACCAGTTCTTCGGGTGTTCCACGGCGCTTCCTCAGGTCCGCGCAGCCTCGGGCGATCCGACCGCTGACGCGCGCTCGATGATACCGCAGCCCGCCGAGATCGCTCTAGCCCGACGCCGCGACAGGACGCGCGCGCGTCGCGCAACCACCAGCCCCTAGCCGAGGAGCACTTCGGTGAAGAACTCGCGGGTGACGTCGTTCGTCTTGCTGTCGACCATGAAGACGTGGGCCCGCCCGCGGTGGCCGTCGAAGTCGAGGAGGAGCCAGACCTCGACCGCCCAGTTCTTCGAGTTGGCGAGGCAGGGCGGCGTCCAGCCGATCACGACCGGCGGCCCGAGGTGCTCGTGGGTCCGCTCCTGCATCGACCGGTTGAAGGAGTCGAGGCGGCGGACGGACATCAGCGCCGAGCGCTGCGCCGTCTGCTCGACGCGCCGGCGCCAGTCGCTGGAGAAGCGGAGGTCCTCGATCACCGGCTGGTCGGCGCGCATCACCGCGACGTAGGTCTCGCTCGCCGGGAGCATGCCGTAGTCCGGGAGGTCGAACTCCGGGTAGAGGTTGTCGCTGGCGATCTCGCGATCGCGGCGGGTGATCTCGCCGTCGAGGATCCTCGCCTCGCGGTCGCCGTAGCACATGAAGAGCCGGAGGATCTGGTGCTGGCTCGGGAGCTGGTGGTCCCAGTCGAGGATCGCCCGCGCCGCGTGATACGTGTTGCCGGTGAAGGCCATCAAGTTCGGCAACGACTTGAGCAGCGCCTTGCGCTGGCGGGCGCTCGGCTCCATCCCCTGCTGGAGGAGGCGGGGGTGGACGTGGAGGTTATCGGTGACGGCGGAACGCACCACCGCGTCGTCGGGATCCTTCATGAACTCCTCGTCGGGTCTGCGTCGACGACGGATCGGAGGGCGGCGATCAGCCCCTCGATGCGCGCGCGCTTGAGCTTGAGGCTCGCCGGGTGAACGATGAGCCGGCTGGTCACGTGCAGGATCGTCTCGACCTCCTGCAGGTGATTCTGCCGCAGGGTCTCGCCGCTCTCCACCAAATCGACGATCTGGTCGGCGAGGCCCGTGATCGCGCCGAGCTCGACGGAGCCGTAGAGCTTGATGATCCGGGCCTCGATCCCGCGCGCGCGGTAGTGGCGGAGGGCCAGGCGCGGGTATTTGGTGGCGACGCGCAGGGCCCCGCCGGCGCGGCCGCGGTCGCGCGCGGGCCGATCGACCGGCTCGGCGACGACCAGGCGACAGCCGCCGATGCCGAGGTCTACGGGCTCGTAGAGGTCGCGGTCCTCCTCGGCGAGGGTGTCGAGGCCGGCGATCCCGAGGTCGGCGATCCCGTGCTCGACGTAGGTCGGGACGTCCACCGGCTTGACCAGGAGCACGCGGCCGCCGAGCGGCGTCGGCAGGAGGAGCCGGCGGCCGGCGTCGGCGACGACCCCCTGGAGGTCGATGCCCGCGCGGGCGAGGAGCGGCAGCGCCTCCTCCAGGATCCGCCCCTTGGGCAGGGCGATGGCGATCGGCTCAGCCACGAGCCCCATGATAGCGCTCGATCGACGCGCCGATCGAGCGCAGGCGGGTCTCGATCGTCTCGTAGCCGCGGTCGAGGTGGTAGACCCGGCGGACCTCGGTCCTGCCCTTGGCGATGAGCCCGGCGAGGATCAGCGAGGCGCTCGCCCGCAAATCCGTCGCCATGACCTCGGCGCCGGAGTAGCGCGTGGGCCCGCGGATCGCCGCCGAATTGCCGTGGACGACGATGTCGGCGCCCATCCGGCAAAGCTCCGGGACGTGCATGAAGCGGTTCTCGAAGATCGTCTCGGTGACGAGGCTCTGGCCGCGGGCGGCGGTCGCCAGGACCATGATCTGCGCCTGCATGTCCGTCGGGAAGCCGGGGTGCGGGCGGGTCGTGACGTCGATCGGCCGGAGCTCGTCGGGCCCGCGGACGCGGAGGCCCTCAGGGGTCACGTCGAAGAGGACCCCCGCCTCCTCCATCTTCGCGATCACCGCGTGGAGGTCGTCGACCGGGGCGTGGCGGAGGGTGACGTCGCCGCCGGTGATCGCCGCGCCGACCATGAAGGTGCCGGCCTCGATGCGGTCGGGGAGGATGGCGTGGTCGATGCCGCTCAGGCGATCGACGCCCTCGATCTCGATGACCGGGGTGCCGGCGCCGCGGATCTTCGCGCCCATCTTGTTCAGGACCAGGGCCAGCTCGACGACCTCGGGCTCGCGGGCGACGTTCTCGAGCACGGTCGTGCCGCGGGCGAGGGTCGCCGCCATCATCACGTTCTGGGTGCCGCCGACGGTGACGAGGTCGAAGACGAACGCGGCGCCCGTGAGCCGCTTGGCCGCGAGATCGACGTAGCCGTGGCTGAGCGTGACCGTGGCGCCGAGCGCCTCGAGCCCGCGCAGATGTTGATCGATCGGCCGGGCTCCGATCGCGCAGCCGCCAGGCAACGACACGCGCGCGCGCCCGTAGCGAGCGAGCAGCGGTCCCATCACCGTGACGGACGCGCGCATGGTCTTGACGAGGTCGTAAGGCGCCTCGAGCGGACCGTCCGAGACGCCGCCGGGGTGAATGGTCAGGGTCCGCTCGCCCGTGACCTCGCAGCCGAGCCCCGCGAGCAGGGCGTTCATGGTCCGCACATCGCTGAGCTGCGGGACGTGGCGCAGGGTGGTCGGGCCGTCGGCGAGGAGGGCCGCGCACTGGATCGGGAGCGCGGCGTTCTTGGCCCCGAGGACCCTCATCTCGCCGCGCAGAGGTTGTCCGCCTTCAATGACGATCTTGTCCATGGTCCCCTCCTCGACGCCTGGCCGAGTCCGCGGCTTCCTCGCCTCGAAGCGCCGCGAGCGTCTGCGCGACCTCCGGTGTCTCGGGCGGCTGCCAGCCGAGCGCGACCAGGCCCCCGGGGCAGTCGTCGACGGCGTCGATCTCGATGGTTCGGGTGATCCCGAGCGCGTTGTGGTGGATCGTGACCTCGGCGTGCAGCAGGCGGCCGCGATCGACCGAGATCACGGCGGCGCGCTCGCTCCAGACCCCTCGCTCGGGTGGATGTCCGTCGCTCCAGGTCCCGTTGAGTTCGGCGACGCGCTCGCGTGAGGGGCCGAGCTCGGCGATCCCGACCAGCCGCTCCTGCCACGACGGGACCACGCACGGGCGCTCGTAGGCGACCCCTGACTGCTCATCGGTCGGATCGAGGCAGGCGAGGCGGCCGCATCGACCCTCGACCGACGCGCCCAGAAAGGACTCGCCGACCGCGGTCAGCCGACTCGGCAAGCGCGGCCAACCGAGCGCGAGCGCGTCCTCGACGGGATCCCAGGAGCGATCGAAGCAGGCCGCGTTCGGCGACGCGGGTCCGATGGTGGCCGCCGAGGTGTAGATCTCACCGGTTCGCGTGACTCGCCCCGTACGAGGACCGCGGTAGGCGAACGCGCCGACGTGGACCGTGCCGTCGGCGAGCGGGCGGGATTGCTCCTCCTCGCCGACCATGGCCAGCGCCGCGATCGAGCGCTCGGCCTCACGGTGCGCGATCTCGACCATGCGCTGGGGGACGTCCTCGTCGACGCGGATCCGGTAGACCCACGGGCACGCGCCGGGACCGGCGAGGCGCAGCTCGGCGACCTGCGTGGTCGCGGGCGCGACCGAAATCCCGCGCGCCTCGGCCAGCGACGCGAGCGTCGGGGTCACCTCGGTAGACGGCGGGTCCGCGCACGCGGGCGCGAGCAGCGAAAACGCGACCGACCCGAGCGGCACGAGCCGCGACCGGAGCGCGCGGCGATCGGCGCCGCGAACCCGAGGACCGCGGGCTGCAGGTGTCGGGCGCGCGCTCATGGGATCAAGAACGGCTCGAGGCGCGCGCGCACGGTCTCGTCCGTGACGGCGTCGGCCTCCTCCTCGTCGAGGTCGTTGAGCTGCGCGAGGATGGCCTCGATCACAGCGCGCGCCTCCTCGCGACGCTCGTCGGCGATGAAGCCCGAGAGGATGGTGTCACCGGCGACCGCCCGAGCGATGGCCTCATCGCGCGCGTGCTCCTCCAGCTCGGTGTAAAAGAGGAAGCGGAACGCGCGATTGTAGTCCGCCTCCCGATAGATCTCGAACATCGTCTTGTCGCTGACGGACACTGGCGCAAACCATGCCAGAGCGGCGGGCCAGGTCAAACACCGCGGACGCGCGCGTACTTTCGACCGGCCGACGATGGCACGCGCGTGAATTCTGCCTCGTCGTCGAACGTCAAGCGCGATCAAGGCGCCCTGTCTTCGCGAACCCAGGGGCCTCGCACCCGCGTACACGAGGCCGAGGAGACAGGGGCTGGGGTCGTCGCGCCCCGGCTTTTGGGGCGCGGTTGACACCTCGCGCGCCCCGGGGCTATCCCTTGGCGACGGTCTGACTCGGGGGAGCTCCCCGCGAACTCAAGACGATCGTGCGAGCCGGGCCCCAAACTTGCCCCGGAAATTCGCCTCCCACTCCCGGAGTTTGTCATCATGCGCGCAATGCTGTCCCGTCTGACTCCCCCCCTGCTCGCGCTCGGCGCCCTGTCGGTCGCGCTGCTCGCTGGCTGCAAGGCTCCCGAGTACCCCCTCTGCAAGAAGGACAAGCACTGCAAGGAAGAACTGGGAGAGACCTGCATCGAGGGCACCTGCCAGAACTGCAAGACTGACGCGGAGTGCACCGACAAGGCCCCCAACACCAAGTGCCACGAGTTCCGCTGCCAGGATCCCTCGCAGATCCAGGGCGGTGAGGTCGGCGCGGACGGCCTGGGAGCGCCGTGCGTGCAGTCGGCCGAGTGTATGGGGGGCCTCGTGTGCAAGGCGGGCGCCTGTTCGGCCTGCACGGAGGACTTCGACTGCTCGCCGGGCACCTGCAACCTCGGCACCGGTCGCTGCGACGCCGGCGGCAACATGGCCGGCGGCGGCTCGTGCACGACCGACGATCAGTGCGCCATGGACGAGATCTGCGACGCCGGCATGTGCGTGTTCTCGGGCGACTACGGCGGCGGCCCGGACGGCCAGGTCGCCAGCCCCTGTGGCGTCGACGCGGTGTTCTTCGGCTTCGACAGCCCGCAGCTGACCCCCGAGACCCAGAACACGCTCAAGGGCCTCGCCCAGTGCATGCAGGACTCGGCCAACAACTGGATCCTCGAGGCCCACGCCGACTCGCGCGGGACCGAGGAGTACAACATCCTCCTCACCGATCGCCGCGGCCAGGGCGTGGCTGACTTCCTCGTCAACCTCGGCGTCCCGGCCGAGAAGATGCAGGTCATCTCGAAGGGCTCGCTCGAGGCGACCGGCACCGATGAGGGCAGCATGTCCAAGGACCGCCGCGTCCAGTTCATCCCCAATTGACACGCGCAACGCTCGATCTCGTCTCGTCGACACGCAGCCTGCAGCTCGCGGGCTGCGTGTTGGCGCTTGTGTGCAGCCCGGGCTGCCTGGTGCTCAAGTCGCAGCACGATGAGCTCGCGGCCAAGGTCAGCAAGCTCGAGCGCAGCCAAGACGCCCGCAGCGCCGAGCTCGACCAGAAGGTCGTCGAGGCCGACGCCCGCCTCGCCGAGCTGAACGTCAAGCTCGACGAAGCCGAGCGGCTCCTGCGAGGCAGCCAGGCGGGCATCGGCGCGCGCATGGACACGGTCGAGGAGGAGGTCCGCGAGCTGCGGGGCCAGACCGACCAGGCCAGCTACGTCTCGGCCGCGACCGTCAAGGAGGCCCGCGAGCTCCGCTCCGAGGTCGACGCCCGCCTCGCCGCGCTCGAGCAGAAGGTCAACGAGGCGACCAACATCCCCGAGGACAAGGGCCAGCTGCTGGCCGAGGCCGACCGCCTCGCCAAGCAGCGCAGCTTCGTCAACGCCCGCCGCCTCTACCGGACCTACCTCGCCCGCTACGCCGGCGACCCCAAGCTCCCCGAGGTCAAGTTCAAGATCGGCCAGACCTTCTTCAACGAGCGCGACTACAAGAGCTCGCTCGGCGAGTTCTACAAGATCATCCAGGAGCACCGCGACTCGCCGGTGATCGCCGACGCGCTCTACTACTCGGGCCT
>JAGQIT010001322.1 GCA_020431135.1 Myxococcales bacterium
GGCGAGACCTGCGAGGCGGCGCTCCTCGATCTCCTCGAGTGCCTCGGCGAGCTCGACTACTGCGAAGACATCTGGACTTGGCGCGACGACAAGTGCGGGGCGATGACCGAGGGCTACTGCGGCCCGCAGGCCGCGGCCTTCTGCGCCGAGTGCCCGGGGGTCTGGTACGCGGAGTGAACGGAGAAGGTCTGGGGCGGAGCGCCTCGGCGAACCAAGGCGGAGGCCCGCGCGCGTTGGCGAGCGGGCCTTCGTTTGCACCGCAGCTCGCGGTCAGGCTACGCGCGAGCCGTAGCTCTGGATTCCGACCTTCTCGTCGGAGGCCCGCCTACTTCCCCCCGCCGTCGCTCTTCGCGTCGTAGGGTTCTCCCGGGACCTCGCAGCCGTCGGCGGCGAACTCGGGGACGGCGCAGGTCATGCCGGCGTCCCAGTCGCAGAAGAGGCCGCCAGCGCACGCGCCGTAGCAGGTCTCGCCGGCGCTCGGGAGGGCGACGCAGATGTCGTTGTCGCAGTCGGCGTACGCGGCGCAGCGGTAGTCGACGCAGGCCTCGCCGTGGCCGGGGAGGAGAACGCAGGTGAGGCTGGTCTCCGAGCACCAGGCGCCGATGTCGGCGCACGCGTCGTAGCCGACGTTCGGCGTGCACGGCTCACCGAGCGCCGCGCCGAGGGTCACGGCGACGCACGACGCCGTGTATGTCCCCTCGTTCCACTCGCAGCGGTTGCCTTCGACGCACCAGTCGCCGCTCTCGCACTCCTGACCGGTGCCGCGCTTGGCCTCGCAGTAGCCGGTGTAGAAGTTGCAGAAGCCGTCGTCGACGCAGCCCTCGCCGAAGTCGCAGATCGCCCCGATCGGCCGGTTCGCGGTGCACACCGTCCGCTGGTTGGTCATCGGATCGCGGGCGCAGAAGCTGCCCTCCTCGCACTCGGCGAGCTGGTTGGCGCAGCTCTCGCCCTGCGCGATCTTCCCGGGGAGGAGGCGGCAGGCGCCGACGCAGCACTGGGCGTCGTCGACGCAGTCGTTGGGGTTCACCCCGCACACGCCGTTCTCGACGCACTCGCCGTCGATCATGCATGGATCCTCGGGCGCGACCTGGCCCTCGAAGATCTCGGCGCAGCTCGGGATCGGGTCCTCCTCGGGGCTGCGCTCGCAGGTCCGGTCGGCGTACTCGTCGACGCAGCGGTAGGCGGCGTCGCCGTGGTAGCGGATCGTCCCGGCCGCGACGGCGGCGTCGAGGTAGGGATCCGCGCGATCGAGGAATTGGAGCTCGCGGCAGCTCTCGACCGAGACGTCGAGGTTGCAGCGCGCCCGCCACTCGCAGACCGCGGCCTCGATGGACTCGGCGTAGTCGTGGTAGGCGATCTCAGGATCGGCGACGAAGGAGCTGCGCTCGCAGCCGGGGGCCGCGGCGAGGAGGAGGAGGCACGCGCCGACAGCGAGGCGGGCGCGCGCGGCGAGCATCAAGGGTAAGGAAGCCATGGGCCGATGATAGCCTGCCTGTGAGGGCAGGCACAGGGGCGTGAGCGGGCGCAGACGCGAGTGCAAACGCAGTTCAGGTGCGGGGCTCGGCCGGCGACGCGGCCGCGCTGCTCGGCTATCCTCGGCGCCCGAGGCCCGATGATCGACCACCGCGACGACCAGCACATCCGCGACACGCACGACCTCCTCGGCGCCGGCCGGCGCCACCACGGCGAGTTCGCCTCGGCCGCCACCGTCGCCAAGTACCCGCCCGATCGCGCGATCGAGCCGGTCGCCCTCGACATCCGCCTCAGCCTCGACCTCGAGGGGCGCAGCGCCGCCGGCTCGGTGACCCACGAGGTCGTCGGCCGGCGGACCGGGGCCCGCGGCCTCCGCCTCGACGCCGCCGATCTCGAGGACGTCGCGGTCGACGGCGGCGACCACCCGCTGGTCTGGCGCTACGACGGCCAGGCGATCGACGTCACCTGGGGCGAGGGCTTCGCGGTCGACGAGCGCCGCTCGCTGACGATCCGCTACCGCGTCACCGAGCCGACCACGGGGATCCTCTTCAGCCAGCCGACCCCGGACGACCCGGACGCGCCGTGGTTCGCCGCGGTCGACAACGAGACCGAGCGCGCGCGCCACTGGCTGCCCTGCGTCGATCACCCGAGCGTGCGGCCGACCCTGCGCTTCGAGCTGCGCGCGGACGCGCGCTGGACGATCCTCGCCAACGGCCTGCGCGAGGGCGCCGAGGAGCTCCTGGACGACGGCACGAAGGTCAGCCGCTGGCGCCTCGACTGCGGCTGCCCGAGCTACCTGACCTGCTTCGCCATCGGCGACTTCGTCCGCCACGACGACGGCGACGTCGACGGCGTCGAGATCGCCTACTTCGCGTCGCCGACGCGCTCGGCGGAGGACCTCGCGCGGAGCTTCGGCCGGACCCCGGGGATGATCCGCTGGCTGCGCGAGCGCCTCGGCGTCGCCTTCCCGTTCCCGAAGTACTACCAGTTCGCCGTCCCCGGGATCGGCGGCGCCATGGAGAACATCTCGCTCGTCTCGTGGGACGACATCTTCGTCGTCAACGAGCCGCTCCACGCCGAGATCGGCGGCCTCGTCGACCGCATCAACATCCACGAGATGGCCCACTCCTACTTCGGCGATCTCGTGGTCATCCGCGACTTCTGCGACGCCTGGCTCAAGGAGTCGTGGGCGGTCTACATCGAGGCCTGCTGGCTCGAGCACGTCGAGGGCGACGACGCGATGCGCTACGACCTGTGGGAGTGCCTGCAGCGCTACATCCAGGAGGCCGAGGGCCGCTACATGCGGCCGATCGCGACGCGCCGCTTCGACACCTCGTGGGACCTCTTCGACGCCCACCTCTACCCGGGCGGGGCGGTCCGCCTGCACATGCTCCGGCGCGAGCTCGGCGACGACGTCTTCTGGGCGGCGACGAAGGACTACATCGAGGCCTTCGCCGGCGGCGTCGCCGAGACCGACGACTTCCGCCGCTGCCTCGAGCGCCGCTCGGGGCGCTCGCTCGCCAAGTTCTTCGATCAGTGGTTTCGCTCGCCGGGCTACCCGAAGCTCAAGGCGAGCTACAGGCGCGACGCCGAGGTGGGGGAGGGGATCGTCGAGCTCGAGCAGACCCAGGTCGACGCCAAGAAGGGGATCCCCTGCTTCGAGCTCAGCGTCGATCTCGAGTGGACGATCGACGGCCGCCGCGAGCGACGGACGGTCCGCATGGAGCGGCCGAAGCAGAGCTTCGTGATCCCGCTGCCGGAGGCGCCGACGTCGGTGCGCATCGATCCCGACGCGCGCCTCGTCTGCGCCCTCGACTTCAACCCCGGCGGCGACCTCCTGCGCCGCCAGCTCCGCGAGGCCGACGACATCCACGGGCGGATCCTCGCCGGCCGCGAGCTGATCAAGACCGGCAGCCGCGGCAACCTCGAGGCCGTCGCCGCGGCCTGGGCCGAGGAGCCCTTCTGGGGCGTCCGCGTCGCCTGGGCCCAGGCGCTCGGCGAGGCGAGCGGCGGCCGGGCCCTCGGGGTGCTCGCCGCGTCGCTGGCGATCGAGGAGGATCCGCGCGTGCTCCCGCCGATGCTCTACGCGCTGGCGAAGTACCGCGACCCGGCGGTCGTCGAGGCCGTCGGCGCGCGCCTCGATC